>JAZNLD010000170.1:0-10296 GCA_045578925.1 Clostridia bacterium | reverse complement strand
ATGATGACATTTCCTCGTAAAAAAGCGCCTGGTCGTATCTCGCTGCCTTCGCCTATAACAGCAAAGCCTTCGATAACCACATTGGGATGTATTTTTACATTTTTACCCACAAGAACGCCTTCCTCCAGTTGCGTATAACCTTCTATACCGTTTCGTATAAGCTTTTTTATATATTCTTTTATGTTAGGGATAATCTCCCACGGATACTCCGAAGAATCAAAAAGCGGATTAAGGTAAGACGCTCTGCAATCAAACAACTCTTTCGTTTTCAGCCAGTTACTCAACGACGAACCCCCTCTTTTCTATTACCTCAGCAATTTTCTGTGCATAATCTATGCACATATTCTGTGTTTCGCTCTCAACCATTATACGAATAACCTCCTCTGTACCACTTTGGCGAAGAAGAACTCTTCCCTTGCCGCCGATAAGTTCTTGCGTTTCTTCAAGGATTTTTAAAATTTCTCCGTCTTTCATTACTTCGTTTTTATTCTTTACTCGCACATTTTTAACATATTGCGGATAAAGTTTTACGGGAGAAGCAAGTTCACCAATTGAAAGTTTAGTGTCACATATTTCTTCGGCAAGCATAAGCGCAGTAAGCATACCGTCGCCCGTTGTTGCATATTTCTTGATTATTATATGCCCTGAATTTTCTCCGCCGAGGCAGTAATCCTTTTCCTGCATACGCTCGTAAACAAACCTGTCACCGACGTTTGTCTGCTCGCACTTTATTCCTTCGTCGGCAAGAGCTCCTTTAAGCGCACTATTAGACATAATCGTCGTAACAATCGTATTATGATTGAGCATACCTCGTGATTTGAGTCGTTTTGCCAAAATATAAAGTATTATATCGCCGTCAATAACATTTCCGTTTTCGTCAACTGCTATACATCTATCGGCATCGCCGTCAAAGGCAAACCCGACATCAAGATGTTGTTCCTTTACTACACGACACAGATTTTCAATATGCGTTGAACCGCAATTTTCATTTATATTAAGTCCGTCAGGTTCAGCACCTACAACCACAGTCTGTGCACCGAGCGCGGCAAAAACCGCTTTTGCAGACATCCACGAAGTTCCGTTTGCACAGTCAAGACCTATTTTAAGTGATTTATACGAATGAGAAGCAAGCGATATGAGATAACCTAAATAACGGTTTCTGCCCGAAGAATAATCAACAATACGCCCAATTCTCTCCCTCGTAGGAAGCGGAAGGTCGTCGCCTTGTATTCCAAGAACACTTAAATCACCATCAATATAGGCTTCTATAAGGTCAGTTGTATTATCATCAAGCTTTTCGCCAAATCTGTTTATTATTTTAATTCCGTTATCATAAAAAGGATTGTGCGATGCTGTAATCATAATACCGCAATCAAACTCCTCCTGCCTTGTGACATAAGAAACACTTGGAGTAGTTGTTACATGAAGCATATACGCGTCTGCACCTGATGCAGTTATACCCGCAACTATTGAATATTCAAGCATATAGCTTGAAAGTCGGGTATCTTTACCGATAATGATTCTGGGGCGGTACTTGTTTTTGTTACATCCTGAAAGCTCACTACTGTAATACCAGCCCAAAAACCTTCCGACTTTATATGCCTGAATGGAGGTAAGTGTAAGGTTAGCTTCACCGCGGAAACCGTCTGTACCGAAGTATTTATGCCCCTCCGTGCGCGTTTTGTTTTTTTCAGGCAACTTTATTTTATCGTGCAAAAGCTCATCCGCGGTAACCTCGAAAATTTCGCAAAGAAGCAAAACCTTGTCAATCTGCGGAAGAGCCTGATTCATTTCCCACTTTGATATGGATTGTCTTGACACGTCAATTCTTTCGGCAAGTTGTTCCTGAGATATTCCTGCCTCAATACGAAGCTGTGCAATTTTATCCCCTATTCTCATTTAATGTTTCCCCACTTTCAATATGATTGCTAATATAATATCAAACTCAATATTCTGCATCAAGCAACTTTTCTTTGAATTTTTTCGCAACCCTGGGTTGCTTTTTTAACTGTTTTATAATCATTATATCTGTTTTTTCAAAATTTCAACATATTTTTTGCATATTTTTCTTTACACATTGTCATTTTTTAATATATTCAATAAAACAAACTATATTCCTGTTGACCTTTTTTTCTTTATAAGTTAAAATAAAAGAGATATTATTTTAGGAGTTTTCTCTATGGATATACGCGAATTTAAAAATACATACAACAAATTCTCCCCCTGCGTCATATGGGATTGGTGTGCAAAACCTACTGCTGAAGAGATTGATGCACAGCTTTCCTCATTTTCACAGATGGGGATTTCCCGTGTTTATATACGAGTTTCAAAGGGGCTTGTTCTCCCTTATCTTTCAAGCGATTATTTTGAACTTGTGAGAACCGCCGCAAGAAGAGGCGGAAAATACGGAATTGACATTTTTATATGCGATGAAAACTCTTCTGCAAGCGGTAATGGCGGCGGAGAAATAACAAGTGTTCCCGACTTCCGCGTGTCCGATTTTGTAAAAGCAGAAAAAAGAGATATTGAAAAGTTTGATGATATTATAGAAGAAAAATCATCCTATTCAAATGTACTTCGCGATATGAGCAAAATGCGTGCTTCTTCGCGCGCTCCTTTCGCAGATATAACAAATCCGTTTGTTGCAGAATGTTTTACCGATACGGTTTACACAAAATATATCCGTGAATGCCAAAGATTTCTCGGACTTGAAATTAAAGGTTTTTCAACGGGAATCAATGTTCCTGCAGAATCTTTGCCCTATTTTCCATCCGCACTTGCACGCTGTGGAGAAAGTCTTTCTTCAGGCGCTGAAAAATTACTTTCGGGAGATAATTCTTTTTCCGAAACATACTATAACTGTGTAAGTGACTCTATATCCGAAAACTTCACAAAATCACTTCAGAAAAAGTGTGCAGAAAATGAGCTTGCTCTCTGTGTTAATGTCAGCGGTAAAAAGGATATTTCCCGACAGAAGCAATATATGTACGCTGATACTGTTTCAGTTTGCATAAACACACAGAACCCCGATTTTATTGAGCTTAAACTGGCACAGACAGTGGCGCAGCAGTTTGAAAAAAAGCTTGTAATCAGGCTTTCACTTCCTAAACTTGCCCCATCTTCAACACGTTATAATAAGGGCGCATTTATGGCTGCATTCGGTGCAGAAAATATTGTGTATGACAGTGTTGCATTTTCTCTTTCCGACCGCAGAAAGTACGAAGAAAATACAGTTTCCCTTTCAAAATATACAGAAAAAGCTCTTTCGGAGAGACTTTCAAGGTTTTGCTTTATTTCTTCCAACACAATCAGTTCTGCCGGAATTCTTATGGTGTATGATCCGCAACATAAGTCAGACTTTACTTCCGTTGCGAAAGAGCTTCTTGAAAACGGAATTGAATTCCACGCAGTCGAGAAAAGCTTTTTCGTAAGTATGGCACAAAACTGTGTGAACAGTATTAAAATAGGCAGCTGCTCCTACGACACTCTTGTCGTTTCAGACAAGGAAACAATCGGTTCTTTCAACGGAAATGTTGTTTCTGTGTTTGACGATATTGATGCTGATTCGCTCAAAGATGCAAACTCCTTCAAAATCGAGTGCGACAAGAGGTGCTACATAAACAGACGCACAAACGGAGATGATGAATACATTTTCATAACTGCCCGCGATGAAGACACATTCGTTTCAGGGGTCAAGGCGTCAAAAGAGCTTTTTTCTGCTGATTGTGCGACAGGTGAAATTTATAAAATACCTGAAAAGGACGGTATTATCAGCTTCACCCTGAAAGCAGGAAAAACTGCACTTCTCATTGCATCTTCAAGTGTTGTGGCTGACATTGCTCCACCTTATACTGACGATATTGAGTTTACCCCCTGCAAATTTGAAGGCGATGTTCTTTTTGCACTTTCCGATGCAGAGGAAAATATTCTCCCTCTAAAAAATGTAAATGCCTGTTTCGGAAGAAAATCGTTCCGCGAGAATAGTATTGATAACCTTCATCGTGAATTTTATTCTCTTTCTGACGGCGAAAC
The DNA here is from genome assembly GCA_045578925.1 of Clostridia bacterium. Taxonomy (GTDB): domain Bacteria; phylum Bacillota; class Clostridia; order UMGS1883; family UMGS1883; genus UMGS1883. Next base: position 6,264 of record JAZNLD010000170.1, on the reverse strand, counting down.
CGTCAAGGTAAAATATCCTTTCTTTGCCGATAAAAACAGCATTGGTCAGGTTAAGGCATATATAGAAAATGCAGATAACCTTGACTTTATTGAGCTTAACGGCAGAAAGCTTGATAGGTTCACCCCCTCGGCAAAAGATCCGAGATTCATGGGGCTTGATATAACTGATTATATTGCAGACGGCAAAAACACATTTGCTATTGAGTACAAGAAATCAAATAATTATACTCCCGATTACAGTAGTCTTACTCCGTCGCATTTTCATTCATACAATGTGACATCGTTTGAACCGCTTTATCTGTGCGGAGATTTTGATGAAAAGGATTCCACCCTTACAAAGCTTGATTCATATGAAAATGATGTTACAAAGTCAGGAATGCAATACTACTACGGTGCACTTTCTTACGCGGTAAAACTTCCGGAATCAGATCTCGGCGGCAAGGTAATTTCTGTGCACGGCAATTTTGATATATGCCGAATAAAGATTGGCAAGCGCACGCATACATTTTTCAGCGAAACACCGATGATTGAAGTTTTCAATCTTGATTGCGGTGCAGTTGCCGAAATCACAATATATAACACTCCGTATAACCTTTTACGAGGCGGAAATGAAGAAGTCCGACCTTTCGGTATAGAAAAAATAAATCTTTGCAGTTTTGACTATTAAAAAGAAGCGTGCCGCTTCTCCCATTTCGCGTCCTGACCAAAGTGCAAACCAACAGATATTGCTCGCGAAAAAACATGAAGTTTCCTATACAGTAAAAAAGGATGTAAACCCAATCGGGTTTACATCCTTTTTGCTTTAAATTTCTTCCGGTAGTACAAGTGCTGCGATTATATAAGCAAGGAGCCCGGTGCCGGCACAGAAAATCAGAAGTGCCCATATAAGTCTGACTACTGTAGCATCTATGCCTAAAAATTCAGCAAGTCCTCCGCATACTCCGCAAAATTTCTTGTTTGTCTGTGATTTATAAAGTTTCTTTTCCATATCCTTTTTATCCTCTCTTTTACCAAATTAAAACTCTTTCTTCAGGAGCAACATACATTCCGTCATTTTCAGTTATTTCAAAAGCATCATAAAACTCTTTCAGGTTTACTAACACACGATTTATTCGCAGTTTTCGGTTACTGTGAGTATCGGTTTCCGAAAGGAATGTCGCATATTCCCTTGTAGAAGTGCCTACCCATGATTTTGCCGCTGAAATATATACCTTTTTCAAATCAAGACCTTTTTCTTTTGCAAGGTCTGTAATACAAGCTGCCGCACCTAAATCTGCAATATTTTCATTCATCGTAAGATATCCGTTATTCCTCACTGCAGGAATTGATTCCACGCCGTCAAAGAATTTTACCACATCTGCGCAAAGTTTTTCAAACTCGCTATAATCTCTTTCCGTCCACCAGAAATTAACATTTCCGTTTTCATCAAAATTTGCACCGAGAAGGTCAAATGCGTGTGTTATTTCGTGCGCTATCACAAATCCTATTCCACCAAGATTTTCCTCATAAAATGCGCTTGCACTATAAAAAGGCGGTGCAAGAATCGAAGCGGAAATTTCAATATCGTTTGATGTAGGATTGTAATTTGCGTTAACCTCATAGGAATCAAGCACCCAAGAATCATGATTTACGGGCATCGACTGAAGCTCGCCGACGGCTTTTAATGCAGCCTTTCTTATCGCGATAAAATTATTGAAATACGTACCGCCTTCCGAAGTGGGAACTATTGTAACATCGTCAAGATAGGTTTTTTCCATTTTCTGATAACCCACCTTGATTTCTAAAGTTTTAAGCTTCTTCTTTGCATTTTCCTTTGTTTCATCGCACATCCAGGAAAGATTGTCTATTCGTTTCTGGAATACATTTATGATATCGCTTGTCATATTCTGTATGTATTCTTCCGAACTTTTATCAAAGTATCTTTCCCCGTAAATCTGCGAAAGATATTCGGGCATAACAAGTTGAATCTGCGCCAATGCCTGACTCTTTATATTTTCCTGGCTTTCTATACCATAAAGAGAATAATTCAAATGTCTTCTTGCATCCAGAAATTCTGTATTCAACATATCGCGTACGCTTTCGATAAGCTGTATTTTCAGCGCAGTTTTAAGTGCAGCAAGATTTGATTGATTGTACAATGTTGCAAACTCCTGCATAAGTGCCATTTCCTGCACAAGAACTCTGTCATCCTTTACAAGAAAACTGTCCGCGAGTACTTTTTCAAGGTCAAAATCAGGAAACAGCATACTTATCTTACTGTACGAGTTTATATTATAGATTTTTTCAAGATTCTGCTGTTCCTCAAGATCAAGCATTTTTTGTGCAAGTAATTTTTCAAATTCAAAATATATATTTGCATTTTCTTTTGCCACATCCTCTGCTTCCCCACTCAAAGTAAGAAGCGTCCGAAGATATGCTATATATTCCCTGCTTTTTTCTTTATCCTCGTAAACGTCTTTTTCCATCAAAGGAGACATTGTTTCAAACAACAGCATTGTTTTTGAGCTGTCGTTAAGGTCTACGCTAAGCGAAAACTCAACAAAAAGTCTCATACAAAGTTCTTCCGAAATAATGTTATGAACTCCCGTAAGTTCGGTTATGTTTTTTACAGAATCAATTTTTTCAAGATATTTTCTGATTGGATTTACGCCCTCTTTATTTCTTGTATCAATATCTAAAATGCAGTTATAAAAATCAGCAAGCTTCTGCTCCCTTGTTCCTTTTTCATTTTCGTGTTCCGTAAGTTCGGTTATGATTCCATCTATTCCCAAAAGTGCCCATACCTGCAAATCCATACTCGGACCTGCTTCATTGTTTCCGGGAATAAGTTCCATATTTTCAAGTTCTTCCTTATTCACCGCTGCGTAAAAATCATCCTTGAGATTAGTACCATAAAGCGAATACACACGACTTATGAAAAGTTGCATCTGCTCACGCGTTACATACGCATCGGGAGAAAAAACGCCCCTTGCCGTACCTGCCGCAATACCGCTGTCAAATACAACTTCAAGCTCATCTTCTGCCCAGGCAGGAATATCGCTGAAATCATCATATGAAAGCGCTACGCGTTTATTATGCCCCTTTGGCAAAGGAAGACTTCCGAAGGCACGTTTGAGCATTACAAGCGCTTCAGCACGGGTGACATTTCTCTCCTCGTGAAGTTGACCGTCCTCGTACCCTTTTATAATATCGCTACGCTTCAAATCAGGGTTATAGTAATCTGCTACAAGAAGAAGCATATCTGCAACCTGACCGCGATTGATATAATTATCCGCCACTGCATAAAGTGGCATAATCAATGTAAATATCAACAAAAAAGCTACTGTACGCATAAGTTTCATGCAGGCTACTACCCCCCTTCATCAAAGACTGAATTACATTGTTTAAAATGCATATATAATGATACCATATCTCTCAAACAAAATCAATAATATGATTAAATTCAATAAAATTTGGGAATAATAAAAAAAAGACTTGCTTTTTGCTTCATATTATGCTAAAGTAATGTAGATGTTAATCGCAATTTTACGGAGGTGTAGAAAATGAAGTTGGCATTGACTATAGTTTATATTGTAATAGCACTTTTGCTTACAGTTATTGTTTTGTTCCAGAAGGGTAAGGATCCCAGATCAAGCGCTGTAATGGGCGGTTCAGGTGATACATTCTTTTCAAAGAACAAGTCCAACACACGCGATGCTTTACTTGAGAAGCTTACAGCTGTTTTTGCAGTACTTTTTATCATTCTCTCAGTTTTGCTTTCACTTGGACTTTTCAACTAAGCAATAATGCGCGGGTGCTTATAGCACCCGCTATTTTTTTTGTGCCTAAAGGAGTTATTATGCGTAAGGAAAAAATCGCTGCATTCATATCCAGTAGTGAATACTCCCCTATGACGAGGGAGAATATTGCTATTCTTTTATGTGTCCCGAAAAAGGATACTGACGAATTTAATAGTGTAATTGATGAACTTCTGGATGAGGGCGTAATTATTTCCGGCAAGAAAGGACGACTCTTCTCGTCAAAATCTATAGGCCTTGTTGAGGGGATTTTCCGTTCCACATCAAGAGGGTTCGGTTTTGTTTCTGATGAAAAGGGTGATATTCACATTGCTCTTGAAGATGTTTTCGGTGCGCTTAACGGCGACCGCGTTTTAGTCAAATTCAAAAAATCACAAAAAGGTGACAGGAACCGCAATGGCGTTATTCTTCGCGTTCTTTCTCGTGCTAATAAAAAGGTTGTAGGTATATTTACGCAGGAGCGCGGATACGGTATTTTTACACCCGACAACGATAAACTGCCTGACGAAATTTTCGTTATGCAACGGGACTCAGGCGGTGCATTAAACGGGCAGAAGGTGGTTGCGGAGATTACCGAATATGACTCCCCCACTTCGTCTCTTTCCTGCAAGATAACAGAAGTGCTGGGATTTCCGTATGATTTCGGTGTCGATATTCTTTCCGTTATAAAAAGCTATGACTTTGCCCTTGAGTTCCCGAAAAAGGTTCTCATGGAAGCAGACGAAGTTGCCGTAATAAACGACAGCGATCTTGAAGGAAGGCTTGACCTGACTGACAAAACAATAATTACGATCGACGGCGAAGATACCAAGGACATTGATGATGCCGTATCGGTTGAAAAAACCGACAAGGGTTACCGCCTTGGTGTTCATATCGCGGATGTAAGTAATTATGTAAAACCTGGCTCACTCCTTGATAAAGAGGCATATTCCCGTGGTACGAGCGTGTATCTTGCCGACCGGGTTTTGCCGATGCTTCCCGTAAAGCTTTCAAACGACATATGCTCGCTCAATGAAGGCGTTGTGCGTCTTACGATGTCGGCATTTGTTGATTTCGATAACGAGGGTAATGTACTTTCATCCGCTTTTTACAAATCGTTTATCAAAAGCACCAACCGTATGACATATAATAATGTAAGACTGCTTATTGAGGAAAAGCCTGAAGATTTATGCGAAAAATACGCGCATCTTCTCCCGATGCTTGACGATATGTACAGTCTGTACCTTCTCCTCGCAGAAAAGACGAAGGAGCGCGGAAGTATTGATTTCAATATCCCTGAAGCAAAGGCAGTTTTTGACAGAAACGGAAAAACAGTTGACATCGTACTGCGTGAAAGCTCGTTTGCGAACAAAATTATAGAAGAATTTATGATTGCCGCGAACAGTGCCGTTGCAAAATATTTGTGGGAAAACAAGAAAATTGCGTCAATTTACCGTGTTCACGATGTTCCCAACGAAGAAAGACTTGAAAATACACTCCGTTTCATATATAATATAGGGTATGGTGCTTCACACGATTTGTCTGCTATTCTTGAAGAAGTCAGGGGTACAGAACAGGAAGCCACTATTTCAACAATGCTTCTTCGCAGTATGGCAAAGGCAATATACAGTCACAATAACGACGGTCATTACGGCTTGGGACTTGAGCATTACTGCCACTTTACCTCGCCTATCAGAAGATATCCCGACCTTGTATGCCACAGAGCACTCAAAGCGGCGATTGAAAATGATGAGGTGATGAAAAAGCATCTTGAAAAATTCGTGGCAGATGCAGCCGTACAATGCAGCGAACGCGAAAATTCCGCGACACTGTGCGAGAGAGATACTCTCGACATTAAAAAGGCTGAATATATGGAACAGTTTGTCGGTCAGGAATTTGAAGGCGTAATTTCCTCGGTTACGGGATTTGGATTTTTTGTAATGCTCCCCAACACAATCGAGGGACTCGTAAGACTTGAAACCTTGCGCGACGATTACTATGTATTTGACGAAAAAAGACTCTCGCTTACAGGCGAACGTACAGGACACACCTTCACAATCGGAGATGTGGTACGGGTAAAGCTTGCCGCGGCAAGTAAGATTTCGCGCAGAATAGATTTCACTCTTCTGGAAGGAGGAAAACCCGGTGGCAGAAAAAGAACTGAAAAGAAACCTCGCTCAAAACAGAAGCGCTCATCACGAGTTCTTCATAGAAGAAAAGTACGAGGCAGGCATTGAGCTTTTCGGAACGGAAGTTAAGTCTGTTCGCATGGGTAAAGTCAGTCTGAAGGAAAGCTATTGCGAAATAGATAAAAACGGAGAAATGTTCGTTCACGGAATGCATATTTCTCCTTACGAAAAGGGTAACATATTCAACCGTGACCCTCTTCGTCCTAAAAAAATACTGATGCATAAAAAAGAAATTATGAAGCTCCTTGGTACTGTAAACCAGAAGGGACTTACACTTATTCCTCTTGATATGTATCTTA
>JAZNLD010000169.1:0-6998 GCA_045578925.1 Clostridia bacterium | reverse complement strand
GCTACGATCCGACTTAAAGAGGAATTATAGTGAAAAAGGTATTTTCTTTTATACTGATACTTGCGTTGGCATTATGCCTTTGCGCCTGTGAAAAAGAAGACGAAACGGCAGGAACTTATAAAACAATCGGCATTTTTTCCGATATGGAATATGATTTAAAAGAAGATATGACTTTCAGCGCATCCGACTCCACAAGCGGTACTTATGTCCTTAATACCGACGGCTCTGTCTGGCTCACGCCTGAGAATGATTTTGGCTTTGACTTTATAAAAGCAGGAGATTACTACTACAGACAGGATATTTACGGCGGATTCAGTGAGGACACTTCTGAAGAATTAAACATGGTAAAGTTTAATGAAAATGGCCGTACCGATCAGTCTTTTTATAAAGGAGTAGAAGCTACTTATTACGGACTTGATTTAAATGATGACGGAACATACTCTGCAAGCATTGAAAAGTATAACGAGAAAGATTATTCCCTTATTTCAAAGGAAGAGTTTGAGGGAACTTATTCTTTCAAGGATGATATACTCTGGCTGAAACAAGGAAAGAAGAAATATCCGCTGATTTATGACGGCGGAGTCTTATACTACAATGTTATTCAGAAAGTGAAAAAGTAATCTTTCATTTGAAACTATCTGAATATATTGCAAAAACATTTGAATATATTGCAAAAAAGTCAGAATTGCTTGACTTTACCTACGGGGCGTGCTATAAAAAAGGTAGTTATAAAAAAGGAGTGTAATTAAGATGCAGAGCAAGGAAACAATGGAAAAAAGAATAGCCGAAATGACTCTTGAACAGAAACTAGGCAGACTTATTTGCGCCAGAGCTTTTATATGGCATGAGGAAGAGGTTGACGACATTGTTGACCTTATAAAAAAGCGTGCACTCGGTGGTGTTCAGATTGTTTATGGTCAACGCCCATCTCCGGAAACTAACGAAAAAATCCTCAAGGCAGCAAAAGAGGCAAACTATCCTCTTTTGGTAATGGCGGATATGGAAAGAGGTTATCCCGAAACAAAGCTTCCTTTAGTTCCTATGTGCTGTCTTTCAGCCTGTGGGAAGAAGGAATATTATCAGGCCTTTGCAAGGGCTCTTTCATGTGAAGCCAAGGAAGCAGGATTTAACGGAAACTGGGGTCCTGTGGTGGATATTCTTGGTGGAAATAATCCTCTTAATATTACAAGAAAGTTCTCCGATGATCCTATGAAGGTTGCCGAGGCTGCAGAAGAAATTGCAAAAATTTTCAAGCAGAATCATTTCTTCTCAACTGCAAAGCATTTCCCCGGAGGAAAGGCACAGAAAGGCTCGGAAAATCAGGCGCCCGTTGATTCGCATCTTATGGAAAATTCATCAGTGGCTACAATTGATGACCTTCTGGATTTTTCAACCGTTCCTTACAAGCACCTTTTAGAAAAAGGACTTATGGACTGCGTAATGTCCACACATACAGTATATAAAAACATTGATCCTGAATATCCTGCAACACTTTCCAAGAAAGTTCTTGATATATTGAGAAATGAAGTAGGCTTTGACGGAGTTATCTTCACAGACTCGCTTTCAATGTCGGGCATAAGACAGAAATACGATATGGAATTTGCAGTTGGTAAGGCTATTGAAGCAGGTCACGATATGCTTCTTCCTTGCTTCAATACACCTACAAAGGAACTTCTTGAAATGCTTAAGAAGAACTATGAAAATGGTGTTATCACGGACGAGCGTCTTAACGAGGCTGTTCGTCACGTTCTTACTCTTCAGGACTTCGTTGCGGCAGAACCTGAAAATCCTGCAGTATTTACTGAGGAAGACGAAAAGCTTCTCAACAACATCGCAAAGGACTGCGTAACTGCAATTACTGACGAGGGAATATCTCCTGCACTTGATAAAAAAGATACAAAGAAGCTCTTTGTAATTATTGAAGAAGAAAAGAGAATGGATGAGGAAGCAGGCGAAATCAGTATTTCTCCCTGGTACGACTCAAAGCGCGTAGGTGAAGTAATCAAAAAGAACTTCCCCGATGCAGAACTTTTGTTCCTTCCTCCGCTTTCAATTCCCAGCGACCATCAGAGAGCACTCACGGCTACAAGAGAAAGCGATGAAGTTATCCTTGTAACACAGTGCTATTGTACTGCATACCTCGGTACAGACTGCCTTACAAGAAGAAGCGAAGCAATCCTCAACGCGCTTATTCATACAGGAAAGGTATCTGCACTTCTTCACTTCGGCAGTCCTTATGCAATCAGACCGCTTCTCCATATTCCGAGAAAGATTTTCGGTTACATAATGCCCGAATCACAGGATTACGCAATCGAAATCCTTGCTGGCAAGGCAGAGGCTAAAGGTACCATGCCTTTCGATGTTGAGTTTAAGTAAAAAAAGAGGAACTGTTATGAACAACAACTTTTCTTACTTTCAGAATAAAGAATGTATATATTTCCCATGCCACAAGTGTGAGGATGAGGAGTTTTTCAACTGCCTTTTCTGTTACTGTCCTCTTTATGCACTCGGTGACAAATGTGGCGGAAACTTCAAGTATATTGAAGAAGGTATAAAGGATTGTTCGGATTGCCTTGTTCCGCATAAGGAAAACGGGTATTCCTATATAATATCCAAATATCCCGAAATTGCGGAAATAGCTAAAAAGAAATAAGAAGCGTTCCGCTTCACCCGCATATAAAAATAACAAAAGTGGTGTCAGATGACACCACTTTTGGTTTTATATAAGAAATATGTAACTGCAAGTAAGTCTGCACATCCACCCGGGGATAAGTTTCTTTCAATGAAATTATCGTCAAGTGACTCGATTTGGCTTCTTGACGGATACGAGGCATTGGAAAGAAGCTTCGTTGCCGACATCTTTGCGTATTTGATGCCTTCCATCCCTCCGCGCTTGTAAAGGTTTGTATCGTTTACATTTGCAATCAGGTGAATAAGAGCTATAACACCTGCATCATTGTGTGAAAGCCCGTCTGAAAGTGCCTTCTCATATACGGGAAGTGCAATATTATAAACAGAAGGAAAACCGTCCGACACTTCTCCGCGGATACCCAAAAATCCGTGCTCAATGTAGAATCTGCCGCCTGCAGTTGAATCGTCAATATTTTCAAAATCCTTTTTGGTGCTTTCTTTTACAATAGACTGGCACTCGGAAAGGATTTTTTCTGTATCGCAAGTTGGATTTTCACACTCCCACAAGCGACCGACAGCACCGCACAGTATACCGAGTGAATATATCGCGCCCTTGTGTGTGTTGACACCGCCTGTTGTTTCAAGCATCGTCTTTTCTGCCTTGATTCCTTCGTGGCGGAGTTGAGTGAAAACCTCGTCCGGAGAAAGCGCATTTGTTTCCTGACCGATTTTTACGCAGTTGTAAAAATAAGTCTTTAACGCTTCAGCGCTTTTCAGGAAGGTAATAATATTCATATCCTTGTGGCTTCCGCTGTTTCTGCCGTCCACAAGTCCGGGTTTGGGAGTCGTGCGAGCCTCGGCAATCAGGCTTTCTGTCGCAATCTCTGAAATATAAATCCTATCTTTTTCCTTAAAATATCCGTGCATAATCCTGCGCGTCACTTCTTGTAATTCCTCTACGCTATGCACTCTGCCTGCACTGCAAAAGCGCCCTTTCTTACCGCATACAAAACAGCTTCGTTCGTTTTCCCGTTCAAGCTTTTCTCCGTTTTTATCAAGAACATCCATATCAAAAAGCCTGCCTATAGGGGAAGATTCCTCAATCTCGACACACATCTTTTTAATAGAAACGGCATCTGCGTCAATGGCGAAAAAAGCCTCGCACCCCGTTTTCTCCACAATAATTTCCTTTTCGCGGACTATATCTGAAGATATAGCGTGCTCAATTTGCGAAACGCCCTCAAAAAACGCTCGCTCTATAAGTGGGTTTACCTTAATGGGCCCTGCAATATTCATCGTAAAACAGATAAGGGGACAAGAATGCTTTGAAATAAGTTCTCTTTGTTTCATAACCCGTTTTTCACGGGCATCAAGGATTTCTAAAAGTGTAACTTCGCTCATCGTGAGCCTCCGTATTACATAATAAGGTCAGGACGCTTTTCCTGTTGTGCATCAAGCTTCTGGAGGTTTTCCTCCGCACCTTTTCCGACACAACCTACAAGAAGATAATTTCTGTTGAACTGATCATATATAAAATGGTGGAGAAGGTGGAAGTTCTCAATTTTCCCCGTGTGTGAAACATGGAGTCTTGGACCGGTGCAAAAATGAGATTTTCCGTCAACAGAGATATGATTGGAATCCTCGTAAGTTATGGGAAGATTCAGTGCGATCATTTCGTTAACCTTTTTCTCAAGCTCGGGAATATCAAAGTCGGGCTTTGTCTCGGGGAATGTGATAACGAAACCGTGCCTTACATCGTCGTGTCCGCAACGCTCCATATCCTCTTTGGGCATACACATTTCACAAAGGTCCTCTGCGCTGTGTGCCATAAGACGATAAGAAAGCGATTCGTAAACCTTTTCCTTCAGTTCGCTGGGTTCAGGTCCGAAAATTGTGGGGCGGGAAATCAAAACCTGTTCACCTACGCCGATAAGGAGGTTTGCATTAAGTCCCAAGAAAGGATACACAAGGTCAAAATGCTCAACAATAACTCTTTTTCCATTATCAAGTGCCTCGGTAATAGCATCTGCAAGAACGCTCATCTGCGTAAAACCATTCTCAAAACGGATATCAAGATGATAGGTGTGAGGTGTGAAGAAACCGCCATTCTGGTCAAGAAGCGGAAGAGGTCTTACATATACACCATCGTCGTCGTTTGTAAGTTCAAGCCCGGGGAACATACCGCGGAGAAGTGCACTTTTACCACTGCCTGCCTCACCGATAATACCAATCAGTTTGTCAAACGGTGACAAATACAACTGTGCAAGCTGCATACCGAGTGCATACATACGGTTGTGTCCGCGCGGTGCGAAATAACTGCTTAAAATATGGCTCTGCTGACGGTCTTTCATAAAAATACCTCCGTTACATTGATTTTAAATAGTTAAATGTAGTTTCGGGTACGAGGGCTTTCACTTCTTCAAGCTTGCCCTCTTTTAAAAGTGCACGCACACGGCTTGCACTTATGGGTGCATCGCTTTTTTCTTTTCGCTGAATTTCGATTACTTCAATCCCTTTTTGCGGAAGATTGGAAAGAAGTGCTTCGTTATACATATTGGTCATTGGAGAGATTGGCTCTGTTCCAACGAATCTTTTTGTAATTCCGAATTCAGGAGCAAAATGATTTGTAAACACTTCTATATCGAGCAGGCATTGAATTTCGCTTACTCTATCACGCTCTTTCAAAAAGTATGTCGGAAATGTTGCCGATGATATGAGATAAGGCCCTGTAGGAAGCACCGAAACATTGGGTATATCGCCTGTACCTTCCTTAACAAGCCTGATTCTGTCTTCGAACGAAAATTCGCTCTTATCTTCGGACAATACGAAAACATAAACGTGGTCACATTTTTTTGCAGCCTCTTCCACCAGATATCTGTGTCCCAGGGTGAAGGGGTTGGCATTCATAACAATGCTTCCGATTGTGCCGGTTACATCTGTTTTGGGAAGTCCTGAAACAAAATTCTTTACCCCGTCGCGACGGTTTTCCATTAACAGCACCTTGTCTGTTCTTGCAACCTCGCAAAAGAAGAGCGATGAAAACATAGCGTTGTTTTCAGGCTTTGTGTATAAAAACAGATGACTGTATCCTGCAGAAAAAGCATCCTTCTGAAGCTCGCTCAGTACTGTTGCGGTCAGATCCTCGCCGCGTCTTTGCTCATCAACGGCAATACATTTTAAAATATTCCCGTCTCTTGAACCTGTTGCGATAAGCGTTTCATCATCCCACACAAGCACGATTCTTTCAACGCCAAGGTCAGCCTCAAGTGATGCCTTTTTCAGAAAATCCTGCCATATATCAAGTTTTCGTCCGGAAAGCTTTGCGTAAATTTCAATTTCCATAAAAACACCTTTTTAATATATTTATTAGTTTTATTATACAGCAAAAGCATAAATAAGCAAATAAAAAAATAAAAAATCCTGTAAAAAGAATTGCTTTTTTCGGTATTGTGGTATAAAATAAAATAGATTAACTGTCCAAGGAGAATGGTAGACATGGAGATTTTAAAATCTGCTACTGCAGGAACAATCGAATCCAGCGATGCCTATGTGGAAATAAACCCCGGAAACGGATTACTTGACATTGAGATTGAATCCGTTGTAAAGGCGCAGTTCGGCGCAGAAATTGAATCTGCAGTTCGCGATGTGCTTGCAGAAAACGCCGTTACTGATGCGCAGGTGCGTGTCGTGGACCGCGGTGCGCTTGAATGTGTAATCCGTGCGCGTGTGGAAACCGCTATCCTTCGTGGAAAGGGGGATGAATGATGCGTCGCAGTATGCTTTTTTTACCGGGTAATAACCCGAATATGCTTATAAATGCATCGTGTCTTGGCGCTGATGCGGTAATTTTTGACCTTGAAGACGCAGTATCTCCCGCGGAAAAGGATGCCGCAAGAATCCTTGTCCGTAACACAATGCGTTATATGGACTTGGCAGGTTGCGAAATAATTGTCCGTATCAATTCAGTTGATACTACGTATTGGAAGGAAGATATTGATACTATTCTTCCTGAAAAACCCGACCTTATTCTGCTTCCGAAGACATCAACTGCAAATGATGCTCTCATAGCAGACGAATATATGAGCGAGGTTGAGAGAAAACTCGGCCTTCCCGAAAATTCTGTCGGACTTATGCCGCTTATAGAAACTGCGGCAGGTGTTGAGAATTCATATTCAATCGCTTCGTCTTGTGACAGGGTAAAGGCACTCTTCCTCGGTGCAGAAGACCTTACGGCTGACCTACAGTGTAAGCGTACAAAAGAAGGCAGGGAAATTGAATACGCAAGACACCGCCTTGTAGTAGCAGCCCGTGCGACAGGTAAGGATGTTTATGACACACCCTTTACCGATGTGAACGATGATGAGGGT
>JAZNLD010000168.1:0-17696 GCA_045578925.1 Clostridia bacterium | reverse complement strand
CGTGGTTTTCAGGGCTTTTATATTCGCTTGACTAATAAAATCTGTTTTATTTTGTCGGTTCGTTTAGAATTGCCAACCCCTACAAAATTTTCATATATTTAATCTTGCTTGCGGTTGACCGACTTTTTCGACAGTCTGAGGAAATCGCAATTGCGATTTCCTTTTTGTTATTTTATGTCTTCTGCGACTCTTTCAGGTGGAAGCAAAAGCTGCTCAGGATTTGCAAGAATTCTCTTAAGCTTTCTAAACGCCGTTGCATAGTAGTGACCGTCGCAAATTCTGTCATCACACATAATGGTAATATCAATTACGCGACGCTTCTGAGTTGCACCGTTTTTGTCAATATAATACTCTGTGCGTTTTGCCCCCATCGCGATAAACATCGGTAGATTACCGAAATCATACAAGTGATGGAAAACAGGAGGCATACCGAGTGACCCCATATTTGTTATAAAAAGTGAGCCGTGGAAAGGGGATAGCTTTGTGAGAAATCTCGGAAGCAATCCAAAATAGTCAAGGATTTTAAAGAATGAGACCGTTGCACGAAGAAGAATTCGGGGAAGCTTCATAAGCCATCTTATAAAGAAATCCATATTATTCTGGTCGCCTTCAGCCTTATTCTTCTCAATCTCGTCTGCGAGATTTTTGTAAACATCTTCAAGTGTATCGTTAGGTGTAGCCTCAAGCTTTACAACTGTTTCGGGAGAATTAAGCTTAAGCTGCTTTTTTATAACCATACATATTTCAATGCCGTTACGCGCATATACGCGCTGACCACGTATGAATCTGTTGATTCCGGGAAGCTGCGAAACAGTACGTACATATGCCGCCATAAAGACGTGAATCATACCGAGCGTTTCCATACCTTTTTCCCTCTGCTCGCAAATGAGACGCTCGATTTTTTCAATATCTATACTTGCAGAAAAACTGTTCGCTGCACCTATTCTGTTTGACATTATGAACGGAGATACCGCATCCATAGGCATACCGCTTTTAATTCGTCTGCCTTCTCTTTTTGTCATACTAACATCACCCCAGTTTATTACATAATAACATAAAAAGCACTAAAATTCAAGAAAAAGTAACAATCTGTTCAAACTTTTTTGATTATAATATATTTACTTTAATAGGTGAGTGTGGTATACTGAATACAAAGTGTGTTTGGAGGGAAAAATGTTGTATATTTCAGAAGATATTAAATATGTGGGCGTAAACGACCATGATATAGATTTGTTTGAAGGTCAGTATGATGTGCCAAATGGTATGGCATACAACTCTTATGTGATAAAAGACGAAAAGACAGCTGTAATGGATAGCGTTGACGCACGCTTTGGAGATGAGTGGATTTCAAATATTGAAAAGGTGTTGGACGGAAAAACTCCCGACTATCTCATAGTTCAGCATATGGAACCTGACCATTCTGCAAGTATTGTTGTTTTTACGGAGAAATATCCCGACGCAAAAATAGTTTCTTCAACAAAAGCATTTGTTATGATGAAACAGTTTTTCGGGGATGATTTTAAAGAAAGACAGATTGTTGTGAAGGAAGGAGATACCCTTTCACTTGGTAGACATAACCTCTGTTTTGTAGGAGCACCTATGGTGCATTGGCCCGAAGTTATTGTGACCTATGACGAAACGGACAAGGTTTTGTTCTCTGCAGATGGATTTGGCAAGTTTGGTGCACTTGATGTTGACGAAGACTGGGCGTGTGAGGCAAGGCGTTATTATATCGGCATCGTAGGAAAGTACGGCGCACAGGTGCAGGCGCTCCTTAAGAAAGCAAGTGCCCTTGATATAAGAACTATCTGTCCGCTTCATGGTCCTGTTCTTAAAGAAAACCTTGACTATTATATAAATCTTTATGATATATGGTCAGGCTATAAGACCGAAAGTGAAGGCGTTTTAATCGCTTATACATCCGTTTACGGAAATACAAAGAAGGCTGTTATGCTGCTTGCCGATATGCTTGAAGCAAAGGGAGAAAAAGTGGTTGTAAATGACCTTGCACGATGCGATATGGCAGAGGCCGTTGAAGATGCTTTCCGCTACGGAAAGATTGTTCTTGCGACAACGACATACAATAACGATGTATTTCCGTTTATGCGTGAATTCATAAACCATTTGACCGAGCGTAATTTCCAGAATAAGAAAGTTGCGCTTATAGAAAATGGATCATGGGCACCATGTGCGGCAAAGGTTATGCAGAAAATGCTTGAATCAAGCAAGAACCTTTATTTTACAGACACGACGGTAAAGATTTTGTCAGCACTCAATGAAGAAAGTGAAATGCAGCTTAAATCTCTTGCTGATGAACTGTGTAAATAAACCATTGAATTTCAAGGAGGAACTTATTATGAAAAAGTATGTATGTGATGTTTGCGGTTGGGTTTACGATGAAGAACTCGGTTCTCCCGAAAACGGTATTGAAGCAGGCACAAAATTTGAGGATATCCCCGAAGATTTTGTTTGTCCCCTTTGTGGTGTAGGCAAAGAAAACTTTAGCGAAGAATAATTAAAAAATACGGGAGGTTTCTCCCGTATTTTACATAGGAGTATTTTATGGAAATGGTGTTACTGACAGCACTCGGCGTAGGCGGAGCTTCGGTGATAGGTGCTGTAATAGGATTTTTGTTTAAAGAAATATCGCACAAGTTTTCTGATGTTGTTCTTTCTTTTGCAGCCGGTGTTATGCTTGCAGCAGCAGTTCTGGGACTTGTCGTGCCATCTCTTGAATATGGCGGGAAATATGCAATACTCATTACAATAGCAGGAATATTTGCAGGTGCTTTGTGTCTTAATTTAGTTGACAAACTTGTTCCTCATATGCACAAACTTATGGGAACTGATGCGGAAGCGCATAATAACGCTGGTTTAAACCGTGTGCTTTTGTTTGTTATGGCAATTGCAATCCATAATCTTCCCGAAGGTATCGCGGCGGGTGTAGGCTTCGGTTCCGGAGATGTTACTCAGGCGCTTCTTATTGCAGGCGGTATTGCGCTTCAGAATATTCCTGAAGGAATGGTAATCATAGGCCCTATGCTTGCAACGGGTGTGACTCCGACACGAGCATTCATCTGTGCTGTCCTTACGGGAGTGGTAGAGGTTGTAGGTACATTGATCGGATATTTCGCAGTAAGCGTTTCTACAATAATACTTCCGTTTGCACTCGCATTTGCAGGTGGAACCATGCTTTACGTAATAAGCGACGAGATGATACCTGAAACCCACGCACACGGAAACGAACGCGGTGCAACTTACGCTCTTTTGGTAGGATTTTGCATCATGCTTGCGAGCGATTTCCTTTTAGGATAAAATGAGGTAAAGATATGTACGCTCAGAATACTTTTGAAAAAGTGAATAAGATAGCGACCCTTGTAAAAGAGCAGGGAGGAATAGCGTACTTTGTCGGGGGATATGTGCGTGACAAACTTCTGGGCATTGAGAATAAGGATGTTGATATTGAGGTTCACGGAATTACTCCCGATGCTCTTGAAAAAATTCTTGATAGTGTCGGAAAGCGGATTGAAATCGGAAAAAGCTTTGGCGTGTATTCCCTTTGTGAGACACCGATAGATATCGCTATGCCGAGAAGAGAAACCGCAACTGGAAGCGGACATCGTGATTTCAAGATCGATGTTGACCCATTTGCAGGTACACAGAATGCGGCAAAAAGACGTGACTTTACGATAAATGCGATTATGCAGAACATCCTCACGGGTGAAATCGTTGACCATTACGGTGGAGAAAAAGATCTTCGTGACGGAGTTTTGCGTCATGTAAGCGGTGAATCATTTGCAGAAGACCCGCTTCGTGTTTTAAGGGCGGCGCAGTTTGCTGCAAGGTTCGAGCTGCAGATAGCCCCTGAAACACTTGCTCTTTGTGAAAATATAAATCTTGATACGCTCTCGCCTGAGAGAGTGTCCGACGAGCTTAAAAAGGCTCTTGTAAAAGCGGAAAAGCCCTCACTTTTCTTTGAAAGTCTGCGGAAAATGGGGCAGCTCTCCTATTGGTTTTTTGAAGTCGAAAAACTTATCGGCGTACCGCAAAGCACAATATATCATAAGGAGGGTGATGTTTATACCCATACAATGATGGTGCTTGACGAAGCGGCGAAAATGCGTGATGATACGCAAAATCCGTTTTATTTTATGCTTTCGGCACTTGTTCACGATTTCGGTAAAATTACTGCAACGGAATTTTATAACGGAAACTACCACGCCAAGGGACACGAGGAAGCAGGAATATTCATAGCAGGCGACTTTTTACGCAGAATAACAAATGAAAGTGCCCTCATAAGCTATGTTTTAAATATGGCCGTACTACATACAAAACCGCGAATTATTGCAGAGGATAATTCATCCGTAAAGGCATCAAATAAGATGTTTGATATTTCTGAAAATCCTCGCGATCTGATAAAACTTTCTCTGTGTGACGGTCTTGGGAAAATCCCGAAAAAGCCGATAGCACATGCAGAAGCGTTTTTGATGAAACGACTTGATATATATAATGAATATATGGCACGCCCGTATGTAACAGGGCAGGATCTCATAAATGCAGGAATGTCACCGGGAAAAGAGTTTTCCGAGCTCCTTGCATACGCGCATAAAATGAGACTTGCCGGAGTTATGAAGGAAACTGCGCTTTCCACCATACTGGCGGAAGCAAGAAAAAAATAGAATTTACAACAGAGGTATAAAAATGCTTAAAAAATGGTTTGGCCCTACGGATATGACAACGGGAAGTCCGTGGAAAAAGATAATTATGTTTACGATGCCGATGATTATCGGAAATATTGCACAGCAGCTTTACAGTACGGTTGACAGTATCGTTGTAGGCAAGTATATCGGTGACAACGCACTTGCGGCAGTAGGTAGCTCAATGCCTATATTAAACATGCTGCTGGTTCTCTTTATCGGAATATCTGTTGGTGCGAATATAATGACCGCGCAGTATTTCGGTGCAAGGAGCCGCGAAAACCTTTCTCACGCTATCGGAACTTGTATTACAGTTACTGCAATTGCCTGTGTGGCACTTATTGTTGTAGCTACTCCTTTTATAAAGCCTGTGCTTGTTATGCTGAATACCCCTCAGTCTATTCTTGACTGGTGTGCAAGTTATCTTACAATATCGCTTGTCGGTATTGCAGGTATGGCGTACTATAATATCCTCAGCAGTATTATACGAGGAATGGGTGATTCGGTTTCAGCGCTTTTATATCTGCTTGTAGCAACAGTAATAAATATCGCTCTTGACATTTATTTCGTGGCAAGCCTTGATATGGGTGTTGCAGGTGTTGCCCTTGCAACCGTTATTGCACAGATTGTTTCTTCGCTTTTATGTCTCAGGAAGCTTTCAAAAATGAGAGAATCTTTCGATTTTGGATTAAGGTACCTTAAACCGCAGAAAAGTCATACAAGAACACTTATAAAGCTCGGCCTTCCGTCAGGTCTTACACAGATGATAATGTCATCTGCAATGATTGTTGTCCAATCACTTACAAATCAGTTTGGAGAGCTTTTCATCGCAGCAAATGTTGTTATCATGCGTGTTGACGGATTTGCGATGATGCCTAATATTTCGTTTGGTACTGCAATGAGTACCTACGCAGGACAGAATGTCGGTGCAGGACTTCATGAACGCGTTACAAAAGGTGCGAAGCAAGGCCTTTGGATTGCAGTTATAACATCATCCGTAATTACGGGAGCAATTCTTCTTTTCGGTAAATCCCTTATGGGTGTATTCACCGACACTCCCGAACTTGTCGATATGAGCTATCGTCTCATGAAAATCCTTGCAATAGGATATATAGCTATGGCAATTACGCAGAGCCTTTGCGGAGTAATGCGTGGTGCAGGAGACACAATGACTCCAATGTGGATATCTCTTATTACAACAATTGGACTGAGAGTTCCACTTGCATACGGAATTTCATATCTTACAAGAACACCGGAGCTTCCTATCGGAAGAAAAGAATGCATACAGATTTCACTCGTTATAGGATGGGTAATCGGCGCAATGTTGACATTGATGTTCTATAAAATGGGAAAATGGAAGAGTAAAGCAATAAAACAGTAAAAAACATTGAATTTTATTAACCATTGGTGGTATTATAAACATATTACAGACAAAAGAGGAGATATTGAAATGAAAAAGAAGATTTCACTGTTGGTATGTCTGGTTATGATTTTGCAGCTTTTGGCAACAGGCTTTGTAAGTGCGGCAACAATCGGAAACAAGACAATCACTTCAAAAGGTGCATGTGTAATGGATTTCGAAACAGGCGAAGTTTATTACGAATTTAACGGAAACACTGCACGTGTTCCTGCAAGTATGACAAAAATAATGAACGTATATTTGATTTATGAGGCACTTGCAAAGGGACAGATAACACTTGATACCGTAGTTCCGATAAGCAAGAATGTTTATGACAAATCAAGAAATTCAGTTTATCAGAGCGTGCTTCCGCTTTACTATGACAAGAAATATACAGTTGATCAGATGCTCGATGTTATCGTTGTGTA
Organism: Clostridia bacterium; assembly: GCA_045578925.1. GTDB lineage: Bacteria > Bacillota > Clostridia > UMGS1883 > UMGS1883 > UMGS1883. Next base: position 11,172 of record JAZNLD010000168.1, on the reverse strand, counting down.
TTCGGCAAGCGGTGCAGCTGTAGCTATGGCAGAACTTCTCGGTGGCGGTAGTGAAGCAGAATTTGTAAAGAAAATGAATGCAAAGGCAACCCAGCTTGGTGTGGATGCATATTATAAGGATAGCTGTGGTATAGCAACAAACGAAATCACACCCATCGGCATGGCAAAGCTTGCAAGACAGATTATAAAGGATTACCCGGACATTTTAAACCGAAGCAGCCAGAAATCAGTTAAGTTCCACGGTAACACATATAAGACAACAAATCACCTTCTTGATACATACTACTATGCAGGTGCAGACGGCCTTAAGACAGGTACAACTTCTCAGGCTGGCTACTGTTTCTGCGGTACTGCAGTAAGAAACGGCAGAAGAATGATTTCAGTAACAATGTCATCTTCAAGCACCGGTCAGCGATTTGTAGATACTGCAACTCTTCTTGATTACGGTTTTGCACAGGCGGAGAAAAAGGCATCAACACAGTATCAGCCTCAAACTCCTGCTATAAATGTGGAAAAGAATAACAGTATTTATTATACTGATATGAGAACTTTTATTGACGGAAAGGAAGTTCCCACATTCATATATGACGGCATAAAAACCCACCCCGTAATTATTGCGGAAGACCTTAACAGATATGGCTTTGATGTAAAATATAACGAAAAGGCAAAGATGCTTTATATAAAGCATAACCCCGGCAAGAAAGCAGATCCCATAGAAATGAGCTACTACCGCAACAAGAACGGAGTGAAAGCATATTCAATCGTTCCCAATAGCTTGAGTGTAGTAATATCTGCAAATAATCTTGATTATTTCCTTACCGATTTTTACAATGTAAATGGTTACATCTGTATTTCTGTTGATGAGTTAAAGAACATGTATAATTTCGCATGGAACAACAACGAAAGAGCAGCATACATAACAACAGAAACAAAAAAAGAAATCACAACTACAAATTCAAGTCAGAAACCAACCTTGAATTCCGGCACAATCGCAAATTCAAAAAAACCATCTTCAAGCAAAAAGAGCGCTGTTCTTCCCAACGGAGAAGAACTTACATCAGGCAGCGCATTCATAATGGATTTTGAAACAGGAAAAGAACTTTACAGCTTCAAGCCAGATGAACAAAAGGCTGTTGCATCAATTGCCAAGATGATGTCAATATATGTAATTCTTGACGCTATCAAAAACGGTGAAATCGCACTTGATACAGTTGTTCCGATAAGTGAAAATGTTTATAAGCTTTCTCGTGTTGAAGATTACAAGATGATGGTTAATCTTGAATATGATGAAGTGTATACAGTTGATGAAATGATTGATATGATTATCATTGATTCAGCAGCGGCTTGCGTAACTGCAGTGGCAGAACTTATTTCCGGAAGCGAAAAGGAATTCGTAAAGAGAATGAATGCCAAGGCGAAGGAAATTGGTATCAGCTCTGTATTCTATAATGGTACAGGCGTTTGCCTCAATCCCGAAACTGATAAGGAAAACCTTATGAGCGTAAGAGAAATTGCCATTATGACCAAGAAAATGATTGAAGATTATCCCGATGTTCTTGAAAGAACAAAGGAAGCATCTGTAGAATTCCACGGAAAAACCTACTACAACCTTAACAAGATGTTTACTGACTATTACTATGAAGGTGCAGACGGCTTCAAAAACGGTATGACAACTGCGTCTGGCTACTGTATGTGCGGTACTGCAATCCGTGACGGAAAGCGTGTAATCACAGTAACTCTTCCCTCAAACTCAAACGAGGCAAGATTTACCGATACTGCAAAGATGTTTGACTACGGATTTACAGTATTGGGAGTAGATATAACAGCAAGTAAAAATGAAAATCCCAACGAACCTGTTTTCACAGACAGCGAGGATGTAAAAATCAACATTGACGGAAATTATGAAATGAATTTCAGCGGCCAGAAGCCTGTAATCAAGAACGGCAGAGCATTTATCCCCGTTCGTGAGCTTCTTGAAATCCTTGAAAAGAAAGTTAGCTGGGACGACAATACAAAGCAGGCAATAGTAAGCGATGAAACAACAACAGTCAAGCTTTCTGCAGGAAACAAAATTATGGTCAAGAAAGTAAAAAACCCCTTGACAGGTGAAGTAACTACAGAACAGATTAAACTTGAATCAGCACCTATTATTGTAAACGGAAGAACACTTCTTCCTATCCGTGCGGTGCTTGAATCATTCGGTATGGCAGTAATCTGGGAAGAAGATACAAGAACAATACTTATAATAGCAGGTGTTTGCTGATAAAAGAGGTGCGTGCAATGAAAAGCCTGGAAGATATTGATAAAAATTTTAAAGTTGAAAGAAAAGTCGAGCGCGAGGGTCTTAAATTTTACGATATAGAACAGGAACCCTTTGAAATTTACGGCGTATATAAGGAAAACGGAAAATTCCGCCGTATGCCTGAAGAAGTTGCAAAAAGCACTAAAAATGACGGAGTAATCGCCCTGCACTCCAATACGGCAGGTGGGCGAGTGCGTTTTAGAACAAACAGTCCCTATGTTGCAATCAGCGTTAAACTTTGCGATGCTCTGCGTGATATGGGAAATTTTTCAGTTACAGGTGCGCTTGGCCTTGATATGTATGTAAACTATGGTGAAGGGGAAATCTATCAGCATACTTTTGTTGCTCCTCCTGACCTTGAAAATGGTTATGAATCTCTCAAGGGAGAATTTAATATCGATGGTATGCGCGATATAACAATCAATTTCCCTCTTTATAGCGGTGTGGAAAAGCTCTATATTGGTGTTGACGAAAATGCAGAGCTTGAAAAAGCATCTCCTTACATCGACAAGAAACCTATCGTGTATTATGGTTCATCAATCACACAGGGAGGCTGCGCCTCAAGAGCAGGAAACAGTTATCAGGGTTTTATTTCAAGAAGATTTAACTGTGACTACATAAACCTCGGATTTTCAGGAAGCGCAAGGGCCGAGGATGAAATGGCAGAGTACATTGCAAATCTTGATATGTCAATTTTCGTTTTTGACTATGAACATAATGCTCCGACTCTTGATTATCTTAAAGAAACTCACGAAAAAATGTTTAAGACAATAAGAGAAAAGAATCCCGAACTTCCAATAATAATAATGACATCTCCGCGATACATTCAACCCAATGGCAGAGAGGAATGGGGCAGTGTTATAAAAGAAACATACGAAAAAGCAAAGGCACAGGGGGACAATAATGTATACTTCCTTGATGGCAAAGCGTTAATGGCACTTTGTAAGAATGAGGGGACAATTGACAAGACTCATCCTAATGATCTCGGCTTTTTTGCAATCGCATCGGCAGTTGGCGATGTTATAGAAAAAATCTGGGAAAAGTAAATGTCTGATACATATTTATCCTAAAGCAGCGCACAATATCTTTGAGAGAAAAACTCTCGGATTTTGAAAGGAGCGATAAATATGGAACAGAATAAGCAGAAAGAAAACCAGAAGCAGAATCAGAAAGAAAATCAGAAGGAAAACAAAAACGAAAAAAAGAATTCTGAAAATAACAACATCCGTTTTAACTAACGAAAAAACGCTGTGGATATAATCCACAGCGTTTTTTTATAAGAAACTTGCTTTTTACGTTCATTTGGGGTACAATATTAGTAATAACAATCTGTAAAGATGCATATATTACTAAAAATGTTTGATAGAGGTGTATTATGAGTTACAAGGCAGTATATGAAAAATGGCTCACGTCGGACAAGGTAGACGATGCGGTAAAAGAAGAACTCCGCGCTCTTGACGAAAAGGAAATAGAAGACAGATTTTACAGGGAGCTTGAATTCGGTACAGCAGGACTTCGCGGTATTATGGGCGCAGGCACAAACCGTATGAATAACTATGTTGTAAGACAGGTTACTCAGGGACTTGCTTTTGAAATTCTTGAATCCGGAGTAGAAAATAAAGGCGTAGTTATCGCGTATGACTCCAGAAATAATTCTGACTCATTTGCGCTTGAGTGTGCTAAGGTGCTCTGTGCAAACGGAATAAAGACATATCTCTTTGATTCGCTTCGCCCGACTCCCGAACTTTCATTTGCTCTTCGCCATTTGGGCTGTGCGCGTGGTATAGTTATCACTGCGAGCCATAATCCCAAAGAATATAACGGATATAAGGTTTATGGTGAGGACGGTGGACAGCTTCCTCCCGAAGTTGCAGATATCATCGTTGGGTATATTGAAAAAACCGATATTTTTGAGGATATTAAAATCACACAGACTCCTGACTACATACAAATCAGTGAAGATGTGGACAAGGCATATATTGATGCTGTAAAGCAGCAGTCACTCGGTATTAAAATCCCCGAAGATTTCAAGGTTGTTTACACACCGCTTCACGGCAGCGGTAACAAGCTTGTTCGTCGCGTGCTCGATGAAATCGGTGTTAAAAATGTTTTCGTAGTACCCGAACAGGAACTGCCTGACGGAAATTTCCCAACAGTTAAAAGTCCTAACCCCGAAAATGCAGAAGCATTCACACTTGCTATCGAATATGCGAAACAGCATAATGCAGACATCATTTTCGGAACAGACCCCGACAGCGACAGAATCGGCGTTGTTGTAAAGAAGTCTGACGGATCTTTTGCGGTTCTTAACGGAAACCAGACAGGCGCGCTTCTTTGCGACTTCATTTTAAGAAGCAAAAAAGCAGACGGCACACTTCCCAAAGAGGGTGTGGTTATTAAAACAATTGTTACAACCGAAATGGTCCGTGCAATAGCTGACAGTTTCGGTGTGGAAATGCTGGATGTTCTTACCGGCTTTAAGTTTATCGGCGAAAAGATTAAAGAGTTTGAGGCAGAGGGAAAGTTTGACAAATATCTCTTCGGTTTTGAAGAAAGCTATGGATACCTGAAGGGAAGCTATGCGCGTGATAAGGATGCTGTTGTTGCATCAATGCTTGTGGCAGAACTTGCGGCAGACCTTAAAGCACAGGGCAAGACCCTTTACGATGGTCTTATCGATCTCTACGAAAAGTATGGCTACTACCTTGAAACACTTGAAACAAAGACGCTTACAGGTATTGAGGGTGTAGAAAAAATAAAATCAATTATGAAGAAATTCAGGGAAGAGCCTCTTCCTCTTGATGTTGAAAAGATGCTTGATTACAGTCTTGGTATAGATGGACTCCCAAAGAGTGATGTTCTTAAATACTTCCTCAAGGATGGTAGCTGGTTTGCCGTTCGTCCGTCAGGTACCGAACCCAAGATTAAGTTCTATTTCGGTGTATGCGGAAAAACGCAGGACGAGGCACAGGCAAAATCAAGCGCACTTATGGACACAATTTGTAAACTCATCTGAAAAAGCACCCTGCCGTAATCGGCAGGGTGTTATAATAAACTGGAGGAATCAGCGTGAAAGTAATTGCCCATATTAAAACCCCCTTCCGTGAAAAGTTCGGGATTCCAAGGCAAAGCGGACTTGTAGAAACAACGGGGCAGATCATTTTTGAAAAAGAATATCGTGTGCGTGAGGCTTTTCGTGGGCTTGAGGATTATTCGCATATATGGCTGTTATGGAATTTTTCGGAGCATAACGGAAATGATTGGTCCCCTACTGTAAGACCGCCCCTGCTTGGCGGAAACAAGCGTATGGGCGTGTTTGCAACCCGCTCACCGTTTCGTCCAAACCCGATAGGGTTATCATGCGTGAAGCTTGAGAAAATCGAATACACAAGGGAATACGGCCCTGTAATACACATAATCGGCGCGGACTTAATGGACGGCACACCTATTTATGATATAAAACCGTATCTCGCGTATGCAGATTCACACCCCGACGCAAGGGGCGGTTTTACGGAAAATCTTTCCGAGAGGAAAATTGATGTTGTGGTTGAGATAGCTCTTTTTGATGCTATTCCTGAAAAAGTCAGGGAAGAAATTATAAGTGTGCTTTCCCATAATCCTACGCCAACATATAAGGGGGATGGGAAAAGCTATGCGATGAATTACGCAGACTATGACGTTTCTTTTGAAATAAGAGAAAATATTTTATATATTACAGATATAATTACAGATATAAAAAATACCACGAACTGAGTTCGTGGTATTTTACTTTATAAATCTTTTGTAAGAACCGATAAGAATTCGGAATAAAGAGCCTGTGGGTCGTTTTTGAAAGCGGCACACATTTTTTTTGCCATAAGCTCATCACTTACCGATATTGAAACATTGAACATATCATAGCTTCCTTCGGAAATACCAAGCGAAACGAGATACTCAATATCATTTATCTTTTTGTAATCAGCTTTCACACTAAGCGCATTTTTAAGATCCTTAATTTTAACTTTTATCACGCGCAAAAGTCTCTCGCGGACTGTCTTGGGTATTCTGTCTTCAAAAAACTCAAGCGCCTGCTCGCCCTTTTGAGTAAGAGAATAAAATCTGTCGTTACCTTCTATATAGTAGGTAACAAGTTCCTCATCCTCAAGCTCACCCATCTGATTTTGCAAATCAAAATAATTCACAAACGGTTCAAGCGAAATCGTATCCACGATAAAAGAGTTCGGGACAGGCATTTTGAAATTTTTAATAATGAACATAGCAATTAGCTTTACATCTACTTTTTCGTCAAAGCTGTAATCCAATCGAAAACCCTCCCGAAATTTGAATTAGTGGTTATGGCGACGACTATGGCGGCTACGGTGGCTGCGATTACCGTGATGCAGGCTTTCCGGAGAAGGAACAGCACCTGTAAGCATTTCTTCTTCAAGGTTGATAAGCTCGCCATCCGCGCCTATAACAAGGGTAGGAGCTTCCGTAAGGGACGGGAACGCTCTTACTACTATAAAGTCTACTACAGCAAGTGTCAGGAATATAACACCTGTCTCGAAAAATGCACTTACAAAGAATATCATAAGGAATACCGAGAAGGAATTAAGTTCAACGCCTGACTTTGAATAATGCATAATAAAGTCATATATCGGATAGTCAATAAACACCTTGTAAATAATTGACATCAGGAGAATGTTTACGAATGCGGAAACGATAAGCCTTACCATAAAAGATTTAACAAGGAGATCTGTGTAGAAGCCACGGAAACGTGAACCGAACCACATAGTTTTGTTCCTGTACAAAATCCAGCCGTGTAAAAATCCTGCAACGGAAGCACCGATAACATAACCAATAAAGAATCCGTGCCCTGATGTAATCATTCTTACTATACAGCAGAGTGTTACGCTGATACAGCAGGTAATAGGACCGTAGAAGAAACCGAGCAATGCGTTTACAACAATATCAAGATTTGTTGTTATGTACTGAACTACTTTCTGATTGTAAAACGAGAATTCAACAGTTCCGGCAACACCCAGAAGAATATAAACTGCAATAAGAAGAAATATTACAATGATAGTCGAGGGAGCACGGAAATGAGAAATGGAACTTGACATCATAGTCTTGCTGTTTTTCCAATATTCCTTGACGCTTTCAGCAAACGCTTCACGACGGCTTTTGGGTTTCATGTATTCTTCTTCGTACAAATCATCGTCTGACTCATAATAGGGAAGCGGAGCCATATTGGGATCGAACAATCTTTTGTTACTACTCATAAAAAACTCCATTCTGCCTTAAAGGCGAAAATATATTACAGATAAGTACATTATAACTTATGTAAGAGGTTTTTTCAATACATTTTTTTAAACTCCCACTTTTTTGCAAATAACTGAGACATCGCAAAAATCACACTTGGGATTTCTCGCTGTGCAAAGAGCTCTGCCGTGAAGGACAAGCCTGTGACAAAAATCGCTATGCTTATCTCTTGGTAAAAGATTTTCTGTATCTTTTTCTACTTGTGTGGGGTCAGTTTCTTTTGTGAGACCGACACGCTTTAATATTCTCTTTGCGTGGGTATCAATAACCATACCACCCTTGCCGAAAATATCGCCAAGAACTAAATTTGCAGTTTTTCTGCCGACTCCTGCAAGTGACAACATATCCTCCATATTGTCAGGAACTTCACCGCCGAAATCAGAAATGATTTTCTTTGAACATTCGATAATGTTTTTTGCTTTGTTGTGGTAAAATCCCGTAGACTTTATATCCTGCTCCAGCTCATCAAGGTCAGCTTCTGCAAACGCTTTAACATCAGTGTACTTACGGAATAAATCCCTTGTGACGATATTAACTCTCGCATCGGTGCATTGTGCGGAAAGCATAGTTGCTACAAGAAGCTCGTGCGTGGTGGTGTATTCAAGCGAGCAAATTGCTTCGGGGTAAAGATTCTCCAATATATCAAAAAAAGCTGCAGCTCTTTCTTTTCTGCGCATAAAATCACCTCGTTGATATTTTACCATAAAACACTTGTTTTTGAAAGAAAAACTTTGTATAATGAAAATAGTGCTGTTATGAAAGGAAGGGTAAAGATGCGCAGTCCGTTGGCAGACAGAATACGCCCGCAGGATCTTTGTGATGTGGTTGGACAAAAACACATTCTTTCCGAGGGTAAAATTCTTTACAATATAATACAAAGCGGCGAAATCCCCAATATGATTTTCTATGGCCCGTCAGGAATAGGAAAGACTACCGTTGCCAATATTGCCGCCAAAAATGCTGGCAAGCCTCTTTACAAACTTAACGCCACCAACGCGTCGGTTTCAGATATTAAAGCGATGCTTCAGGAAGCTGAAACAATGCTTGGTGCAGACGGAGTAATACTGTATCTTGACGAGATTCAGAATTTCAATAAAAAGCAGCAACAGTCACTTCTTGAATGTATTGAAAACGGAAAGGTAACGCTTATTGCATCTACTACCGAAAATCCGTACTTTTACATATATAACGCAATTTTGTCACGTTCGACAGTTTTCGAGTTTTATAGCGTGGGTACTGATGAAATTAAATCAGCACTTCAGCGTGCGCTCACAAAACTTGATTTCCCCGTCGTGCTTGAAGACGATGCGGCGGAGCATATTGCAGCAACCGCCTGCGGAGATGTCAGAAAGGCATTAAACGCACTTGAAGTAGCGGTAATGGCGACTTCTCCCGATGAAAATCAGAATATAACCATAACCTTGAAAGTTGCAGAAGAAGTAACGATGAAAAAGGCATTTCGACACGACCGTGACGGCGACAGCCATTACGATGTGTTGAGTGCATTCCAGAAATCCGTTCGCGGAAGCGACCCTGATGGTGCGCTTCATTACCTTGCAAGACTTGTGAGTGCAGGCGATTTGCAAAGTATCTGCAGAAGAATTCTTGTTATGGCGGCGGAGGACATCGGACTTGCATACCCCAACGCAATTGTAATCACAAAAGCCTGCGTGGATGCGGCACTTCAACTCGGTTTCCCCGAAGCGCGTATCCCACTCGCAGAAGCGGTTATAATGCTTGCAACCGCGCCTAAATCAAATAGTGCAATCTGCGCGATAGATGAAGCTCTTTCAGATATTGAAAGCGGAAAAATGGGGGATATACCAATGCATCTTAAGGATGCACATTACAGTGGAGCGAAAAAACTCGGCCACGGGACTGATTATAAATATCCGCACGCTTATCCCAATCACTATGTAAAACAGCAGTATCTTCCAGATACGCTTAAAAATAAAAAATACTACATATACGGAGAAAGTAAGCTTGAACAACAGACAAAAGCCTACTGGGACAGTATAAAAGATAAAAAATAAAAGTTGAGGAGAATTTTCTCCTCAACTTTTTTGTTGGGTTCAAGACGTTTTGTAAGAGGGATGTGATAAAGTAGTGCAGAAGGCGTAAACTGAGTCCGCAGATGTATAAAGATACTTCGCGAGGCGAAGTTTGCGCCTAACAAAACGCATAAAAACAGGAATCCGCTTTTGCGGATTCCTTCAATAAATATTCAAACGCAAGTTGATAAATATCTCATTAAAATAAAAATCTTTACCTTGCTTCGCGTTTTGTGCTCTATGCTGCTTTATCACATTCCCATTATCTTATCCTTGTATTTCATAACCATTGCATAACCCTTGTCATACATTTCCTGAATTTTCTCAGGCCTTTTTTCTGTTCTTTTCCACGACGATGTATCTTCTTCGGGCGCAATCAGGATAATTTTACCTTCTTTTTCAAGCTCCAAAAGCTCGTGATGACGGTCGTTATACATTTCGGTACGTATTTCAAACGCTTTTTTAAGCGCGCCGTACTTTCTGTATAAAAATCCGCTTATACCAAGACCTGCTTCCTTTTTCTTTATGTAGCTGCGTTCTCTTGTAAGGATTACAAGTGTCTTATCGCAACCCTCATCAAGTGCTTTGCGGAAGGGAATAGGCTCAGTAATACCACCATCCATATAAAGATTGCCGCCGATTTCAACGGGTTGAAACATTATAGGAAGCGCACAACTTGCCACGACAACCTTCCATTCCTTATCGTCGCTTTGCACTTCGTGGTATTCACATTTCCCCGTTTTTATATTGGTAAGAGCCGCCATAACCCTGCACCCTGAATTGTCAAACGACTCTTTGTCAAACGGAACAAGTTTATTAGGAATTTCACCGAATATAAAAGGAACATTGTAAAAACTACGCGTTTTAGGATTTAACAGATGGCGAAATCCCATATAACGCTTATCGTTTAAGTAACGAAGTCCGATTTCAAGACCTCGACCACGCTGATTTGATGCAAATGAAACACCGTTTGCAATACCTGCTGATGTGCCTACAAGAAGGTTAGCCTTAAAACCAATATCAATAAGGGCATCAAGCGCACCTACGGTAAAGTAACCGCGACTTGCACCGCCCTCTAAAACAAGACCTGTTTTCATAAAATCTGCCTCTTTATAATTTAGTCAAATCATTTTTGATTTGCTCTGTCAATTTTTCTATACTGTCAAATTTCGTTTCTGGACGGATAAAATCCAAAAACTCAATCTTTATTTCTTTTCCGTACAAATCACCGCTGAAGTCGGGGATATACGTTTCTGAACGAAGAGATTTGTCGCAAACGGTAGGATTAGTGCCTACATTTGTGATTGCCGTGAATTGCCCTTCATCTATAGTGACAAGTGTTTTATAAACACCGCTTTTAAGACGGGCTGTGGTATCTTCCCAAAAAATATTTGCAGTGGGAAAACCGATTTCCCTGCCGAGCTTTTTACCCTCAACCACAACGCCTTTTATAAAAAAGTTTCTGCCCAGAAGGTTTCCTGCATCTGCAACTTTACCTTCTGTTAGCAAAGCTCTTAT
>JAZNLD010000167.1:0-1963 GCA_045578925.1 Clostridia bacterium | reverse complement strand
AAATTACTTTGTAGCTAAATTGACCTGCGGTCAGCTAACGGTGAATTTAATTTAGCTACTCTAAAGGAGTTATTTAGCTATCGAATGTAATGAGATAATTTAGCTTTGAGCTTCAGCTCAAAATTTAGCTAAAAGTGACGGCATCTAAATCATTCACGAATTCTATAATAAACAATAAATATTGAGAATCATAAATTATCCTCAATCAGAAAGAGTTGAAAAAATGATAGAAACAATAGTTGAAAATATAAATAACGCACTTTACACATACATCTTGATAATAATGCTTGTCGGATGTGGGGTGTATTTTACTCTCAGAACAAAATTTGTCCAGTTCAGGCTTTTTAAAAATCAGATAAAGGCCGTAACCGAGAAACCACAGGATGGCAAGGGCGTTTCTTCTTTTCAGGCACTAATGGTTTCAACCGCGTCGCGTGTAGGGACGGGAAATATTATTGGTGTATCTACGGCAATATGCCTTGGTGGATTTGGTTCTGTTTTCTGGATGTGGCTTATTGCAATTATCGGCAGTGCTTCTGCATTTATAGAAAGCACCCTCGCACAGATTTATAAGAGAAAAGGCCCTGACGGTTGGTATGGAGGACCCGCGTACTATATTGAAACAGCAATAAAGTCACGGGGCTTGGCGATTGTTTTTTCAATTTTTCTTATGCTTACCTATGGGCTTGGATTCAATATGCTTGCGTCATATAATCTGCAATCTACATTCTCTTCTTATTCTTTTTATAGTCCCACATCATCACCTTGGGTGATTGGTGCGATTCTTGCAGTTCTGGTAGGTTATTGCCTTTTTGGTGGCGGAAAAAGAATAGCAAGTATAACAAGTGTTTTAGTGCCTGTAATGGGCGTTATATATATTGGAGTAGCCTTGTCAATTATGATTATGAATGTAACGCAGCTACCTTCAATTATATCAAGAATTTTCACCGAGGCTTTTGATATGCATGCCATATTCGGTGGCTTCAGCGGTTCGTGTGTAATGTATGGAATAAAGCGCGGTCTTTTCAGTAATGAAGCGGGCGTAGGCTCTGCTCCGAATGCCTCTGCATCGGCTGAGGTTTCTCATCCTGCGAAGCAAGGACTTGTGCAGGTTTTATCAGTGTTCCTTGATACGCTTCTCGTCTGCAGTGCAACCGCTTTTATGTGCTTGTGTTCGGGTGTAGAACCAACGAAAGAACTTTCGGGTGCTCCCTATGTTCAGCTTGCTCTAAAAGCAACATTAGGAGATTTTGGCCCTGCTTTTATAACTGTTGCAATGATTCTCTTTGCGTTTACGACACTGCTTGGAAATCTTTATTATGTTGATCAGAGCCTTTTCTTCATTCTGAAAAAGAAACCTCAAAAAAATATTTTATACACCTACTATATAGTTGCATCATTGATTATTTTTATCGGTGCAGGATTAAGTGCAGACCTTCTGTGGAGTATTGCGGATATAACTATGGGCGTTATGGCTCTCATAAATATCCCTGTAATACTTCTCCTCGGTAAATACGCGTTGCGAGCACTTAAGGATTACGAGGAAAAAGAAAAAGCAGGCAAGGAAGTAAATTTCAAAGTAAAGGATATAAATCTTCCGCAAGAGGTAGATTGCTGGAAATAATAAAAAGGGAGTATTTAAATGATATATGTAATGCAGATTGTAAACACACACGGAGTGCGAGGAGAAGTAAAGGCACTTCACTATACAGATGGAGAAACCTTTTTTAAGAAGGTTAAAACCGTATATAAGGAAGATAATACTCCTGTAAAAATCCTTTCATGGAAATTTCATAAGGGGTCAGTTATACTTAAACTTGAGGGTATTGAAGAACTCAACGACGCCGAAAAACTTAAGTTTACAAAACTTTATGCCAAGGAAGGCGACCTTCCCAAACTTCCAAAGGGAGAGTACTATTTTTTGAACTTGTCGGACTCACGGCAATCCTACCCGACGGTGAGG
>JAZNLD010000166.1:0-4139 GCA_045578925.1 Clostridia bacterium | reverse complement strand
GATTACCAAGACCAATTGTCATTCATTTCGTCAATTGACTCAGCAATTGTCTGAACGCTTGCCTGCTGGAAGTTGATCTGTGCATACATTGTAGCAACATCCTGAGGAGCGCTTGTTTCAATTACATCAACCATATCAAGAGCTAATGTAACGATTTCGGGTGTGTTATACTTTTTCATTATCAATTACCTCCTGAAAATTATTTTTCTACTTTATCGCCTTTGATCTCTTCGAGAAGTTCGCCTTCAGCAGTGTGAACGTCTTCACCCTTGAGCAAGAAGATGGCGTTTGCAGCGGTAACTGTGTTACCTGTACTTTCAAATGCAGCTGCGATTTCAACATCACCTGTAAGAACACTGCCAAGGCCAAGACCTGCAACATCACCGGGAGTATACTTTGTATCTTTTTCGCCATTAGACTTTATAATATGGAATGCCCAGAACATCTTTGTAAGGTCACCTGCAGCAATGTTTGTAGCATTGAGCTTAAGCCATACAACAGAACCCTTTGTACCTTCTTCGTTGACTTTGCTCATTGTTTCTGCATCGTATTTTTCATCTGCCATAACATCGTCGATAACCTGAGCTGTTACCAATGTAAGCTTGGTTTCAGCTGTAATCGGAATGTCGTTACCAACCTTAATCGCGTATGCCTCATTGTTAGAAGGGTAACCGGCGTAAACGTCAATACTGGTTACAGATTCATCAGTAATTTCTCCATCAAACACTACTGCGTTTGAAGGTGCAACTTTCTGGTCGATAAAAAGCATTGTATCCGTAGAGAAATCGTACTCAGCAGCATCACCCTTTGTAATGATAATTGCAACCTGTTCACCCTGTGTAACATTTTCAACTGTAATACTAACTGTCTTTGCATTAAAGTCCTTAACTTCAACTGCTGCAAAAGCTGTTGTCGAAATAAGCATACAAATCCCTGTCAACAGCGCAATTGCTTTCATAAACTTTTTCATTGTTTTTCCTCCTCTTATAAATATATCAAAAATTATTCGCGTAATCATATGTGCAGAAGCACTACCGCCATTATCTACACATATAAATTATACTACAATACAAAGATGATTGCAAGAGTTTTTTCAGGACAAAGCTACGCGATTTTTATTCAATCGAAAGTGTGCGGTGCAGACTTGCTTAGGCAGTAACTTTTCGGCATTTAATTTTTTTAGTTAAGGAGGAAATCAAAAAGAAGTGTTCCGCTTCACCCATTTCGCGTCCTGACCGAAATACAAACCTTCAAATACTACTCGCAAACGAACATTCGATTTTCTATACAAATAAAAAAGGTACAGAGAAAACTCTGTACCTTTTTATTAGCTCTAAATAATCTAACCGATTACCAAGACCAATTGTCATTCATTTCGTCAATTGACTCAGCAATTGTCTGAACGCTTGCCTGCTGGAAGTTGATCTGTGCATACATTGTAGCAACATCCTGAGGAGCGCTTGTTTCGATTACATCAACTACATCAAGAGCTAATGTAACGATTTCGGGTGTGTTATACTTTTTCATCATCAATTACCTCCTGAAAATTATTTAACGAGTTCAACGTCTTCGCCGTTTACACTAAGGACAGCCTTTGCGCCTGTGATTTCGTAACCTGTGCTGTTAAGAGCTGCTGCAAGTTCAATACCACCTGAAAGGACCTTGCTGTTGATAGCATCAACGATAGTCTGGTCAGCTCTAACATACTTTGTAGCTGTAGCTGCTGTTTCGTCGTTCTTTACTTCGAAGCCCCAGAACATACCAGCGATTTCGTCTTCAGCTGTAGCGTTTGCAACATTAAGAGTGAGCTTTACAACAGCACCCTTTGTGCCTTCTGCAGCCCTGTGGGCAACGTAGCCGAGTTCTGCATTTGCTTCTGTAAATGTGATGTTGTTTTCGATCTGTACATCAGCAAGTGTGATTGTAAGTTCAAGAACTTCTTCCTTTGTAAGCTCAACATCTTCTGCAACGAGAACTGCCTTAGCACCTGTGTTAGAAGCGTAACCAGCGTAAACGTCGATAGTTTCAACTTCGCCTACGATAGTTGTTGCGAACTCACCTGTTGCATTCTGATCAACAAAAAGGATTGTATCCTTTGAGAATGTGTAATCCTCAGCGTCACCCTTTGTGATGATAAGTGCTACCTGTTCACCAGTCTGAGCACCTTCAACTGTAATGTCTACTGCCTTTGTGTCAAAATCTACTTCAACTGCTGCGAAAGCTGCTGTTGAGAGAACAAGGCACATTACTGTTGCGAAAGCGATTGCCTTCATGAATTTTTTCATTGTCGTTTCCTCCTCTTATAAAATAAATTTAAATTAAATTAATTTACAAGGTTATGTACGCAAGGGTAAAACTACCCCACATCATTTATACATTTAGAATTATACTCCTAAACGGATAAAAATTCAAGTGTTTTTATCAAATTTGTTGGATTATTTTTGTCCAAATGTTATTATTCTTTTTTGTAAGTTTTGACGAAATATTTTTGTAATATTTTTGTTTTTGTTTTTTTAAGGCGATTCGCTACTATATATAGTGTGCAATTTAGTGTCGCCGAGTTATTTAGCACGCACGATAAGTTCGCCCTTCACACCGTTTGGTGCATATGCCGAAATAATAGCTTTACCCTTGCCAACTACCTGAAGTTTGCCGTTTTTATCAACTCTTGCTACATCGCGCTTATTGCTTTCCCACTCAATTGCATCCTTTGAATCAGACGGGGTTTTGTATGCAACAAGCTGGCAGGCCTCACCGACACCAAGAGTAACATCATCCTTTGCGCCAGCGCGTACGCCAACTGAAATTTCTGTGATATCTGACTTTTCATTGCGGATACGGATGACGTTACCATCCTTATCCGTATATTCACCATTTCCGTCTACAACTACACCTACATGGGCATAAGCCATTTCTCCACGTGCAGTAACTGTTGTGATACCGCTGCCGACAGCAGACACAGTACCCTCGGGAGAAACTACCACTACAGATTCGTCTCCGCTTGACCACGTGAGGACTTCATCCTTCGTCTGCTTGACCTTTATAGTATAACTCTCATCCCTTTTCATATGGATGGGACCTTTTTTTATTGTTATTGAATTTTCCCCACCGCATGAACACAACAAAATTGCAGTTCCCGCAAGAGCAACCAGAGAAAGCATTTTTTTCTTCATTAAATTCATCCCCCTTACAGAATATAAATATCCCTTCATCATTATACTACTTTTTTTATCTTTTTTCAACACTTTCCATATATTTTGTTGTGATTTTTTACAAAAAAATAGACAGGGGGTATTCCCCTGCCCTACTTTATTTTAAAAATCGCTTTTGTTATACCGGTCAGAAATTTCGGAAGTTTCATCACAACAATTTTCACAAAAAAGCCTCCTTACTTATATCATATCCTGAGCATCGTGCAACCTAAAACTATAATTAAAAATCCTTCTATCACCGCAAGAAGCCATGTCGGAAGTATAAGTGCGGTGAAAATCCCTGCTATGTACGCAAGGGTAAAAAGCCCACACGGACGGCAATATCTTTTTTTCAAAAATTATGCCCCCTCTCAATACCATTGTACGAAAAGGGGGCATTTTTTGTTACATCATTTCAAACATACTCACCTGTGCACTCTGCGGAATTCCCTTGAAGCAACCAAAACTTTTAAGAAGTTCAATATGAGTTTCGCTGACACTTGTTCTCTGCTTGAAATCATCTATTGAAAAGAATTTTCCGTTTTCGCGGGCATCGGCTATAGACTGAGCTGCTCTGTCACCCATTCCCGCTATACTGTTAAGCGCCGGAAGAATTTTTCCATTTATATTAAGGTACTTTGTCGGATGCGACAAATAAATATCAATCGGCATAAATTCGATGCCGCGGGCGTACATTTCATTTACAACTTCCATAATTGTAACTGTTGCCTTATCACGTGCCGACGGATTTTCAAGACTGCGAAGCTCCTGCATTTTACGAAGAAGATTTTCTCTTCCCGTTGCCATTGTTTCATAGTCAAAAGTATCCGCACGCACCGTGTAATACGACTGATAAAAGGCAATCGGATGATGCACCTTGAAATACGCAACTCGAAGCGACATTGTGACATACGCCGCCGCATGGGCACGCGGGAACATATACTGAAT
>JAZNLD010000165.1:0-4333 GCA_045578925.1 Clostridia bacterium | reverse complement strand
AAGACAAATCTTGCTATGCTTATTCCTCCGGAATATCTTACAGAAAAGGGTTACAAAGTTTGGACAATCGGTGATGACATCGCTTGCCTCAGAATTGGTGAAGACGGTCGTCTCTACGCAATCAACCCCGAAGCAGGTTTCTTCGGCGTTGCTCCCGGTACAAGCGAAAAGACAAACTTTAACGCTCTTGCAGCTACAAAGAAGAATACAATCTTTACAAACGTTGCTATCAATAACGACGATATGACGGTATGGTGGGAAGGTCTCGACAAGAATCCTCCCGAAAATGCTACAGAGTGGAAGGGCTCAAAGGTTAACGGTAAGACTTACGAAGGTAACCTTGCTCATCCTAACTCAAGATTTACTGCTCCTGCAGTAAACTGCCCCTGCATTTCTAAGGAATTCGAAAATCCCCAGGGTGTGCCGATCAGCGCTATCGTATTCGGTGGCCGTCGTGCAAAGACAGCTCCCCTCGTATACCAGGCTCGCGACTGGAATCATGGTGTATTCGTAGGTGCTACAATGGCATCTGAAACAACTGCTGCAGCTACAGGTGCTGTTGGCGTTGTTCGTCGTGACCCCATGGCTATGAAGCCCTTCGTTGGTTACAATATGGCTGACTACTTCGCACACTGGATTGAAATGGGTGCAAAGATGGATGCTGACAAGGCTCCCAAGATTTTCCACGTTAACTGGTTCAGAAAAGACGATGAAGGCAACTTCATGTGGCCCGGATTCGGTGACAATATGCGTGTTCTTAACTGGATCGTTGACCGTTGTGACGGTAAGGTTGACGCTAAGGAAAGCGAAATCGGTTTCCTTCCCGAAATCAGTGACATCGATACAACAAACCTTGACATCTCTGAAGCTCAGCTTGCTGAACTTCTCAGCGTAGACAAGGAAGTATGGATGGAAGACGTAGCTGATCAGGAAAAGTACTTCGCTGAGTTCGGTGACAAGCTTCCCGCTGAAATCAAGGCTGAACTTGAAACTCTTAAGAATAACCTTAAGTAATTTAATGAATTAACAAACGCCGTGGTGATTATTCGCCACGGCGTTTTAATGTTAGGCTATTGGAGTTTAAGAAATTTTTTACCATCTATTTTTCGACACAACAAAAAACGAAGCTGTACTAAGTACTGCGCATAGTTCGTTGGCAACAAAAAAGAAAACTGTACCCAAGTACAGTTTTCCGTAAAAAACACAATTGATTTATTTAATCAGCCTTAAAATAAATTCCGCTAACGAACGATCTTCGCTGAAATCACCCACTTTGTTTACTTGTGATAAGTTTCGTTAGCATTTATCTTAAACGCACGATATATCTGTTCCTCCAGCATCAGTCTTGCGATGCGGTGGGGGAATGTCATTTTACTCATAGAAAGTTTAAAATCAGCCCTCTGCTTAACTTCGTCCGAAAGACCGAGCGAGCCGCCAATTATAAAATCAATCGTAGAGCTTCGCATCTGAAAATCAGCGATTTTCTGTGCAAGCTCCTCGCTTGAAAGCTGTTTGCCCTCAATACACATCGCAACTACAATATCGCCATTCTTGATTTTTTTCAGTATCTGCTCACCCTCTTTTTTGAGTACAGCATCGCACTCAGCAGGAGAGGGATTATCGGGGATACTCTTATCATCAAGGCAAATAACATTGAAATTGCAAAAACGGCTGAGTCGTTTTTTAAATTCAGCCGTTGCTTTTACAAAATAATCTTCTTTAATTTTTCCTACACAAATAATATTAACATTCATCAGTCTATAAGCTCCTCACTTACAGAGTATCTTTCAGCTACGAAAAGTGAAACATCCTCGCCGATTTTAAATCCGATACTTTCAATACTTCCCGACACGGTTTCATACGCTTTTTGCGGAGTATTGTTGTCGGTACTCAAATGACCGAGCATAATCTGACGAAGATTTCCCTCACGCACAAGCTTGGCACAAAGCGCACCGCAAATTCTGTTTGAAAGGTGTCCGTGGTCGGACAGAATCCTTTCTTTAAGATGCTGCGGATAAGGGCCGTATACAAGCATTTTTTCGTCGTGATTAGCCTCAATCATGGCAATTGAACAGGGAAGTAACAAATCAAAAATATGTCGTGAAACTGTGCCCAAATCGGTTGCAAGCGCACCTGATTTTTCACCGCTTGAAAAAACAAGACCGATGCTTTCCGCCGCATCGTGCGAGGTTGCAAACGGATAAAACCGCGTCCCCTTTATTTCAAAAGGCACTTCCGCCGCGATATAGCGGATAAGGTCAGGATCAATCTTGCCGAGCGAATTTATCATCGCCTTCCACGTGCCGAGTGTTGCATACACGGGAATATGATACCTCCTGCACATAATACCCACGCCACTGATATGGTCAATATGCTCGTGCGTTACGATAATGGCATCAATGCTTTCGGGGGAAACCCCTGCATCGGAAAGTCCGTTTTCAGCTGCCTTGCCCGTGATTCCGCAATCAACGAGCACAGCACAATTTTCAGTTCTTAAAAGAACAGCGTTACCGCTACTGCCCGAACAAAGCGGGCAAATGGAAATACTCATTGTTTAATCAGCCTCAAAAATGCGCTCAATTTTTACACCGATTGAACGAAGTCTGCGTTCAATATCGGAATAACCACGGTCTATATAATGCGGTGATGAAATCATTGTCACACCTTCAGTCGCGGCACCTGCTATAATAAGCGCCGCACCTGCACGAAGGTCTGTCGCGGCAACTTCTGCACCGTGAAGTTTTGTTCCTGTGATTCTGGCGCGTCTTCCGTCAATCTTTATATCTGCACCCATTGCAAGAAGCTGGTCAATGTACTGGAAACGATTGTCCCATACGTTTTCCTGAACGGTGCTGTCGCCATTTACCAATGAAAGAAGCGCAACAATCTGCGGTTGCAAATCCGTCGGGAAACCGGGGTAGGGCATAGTTTTAACTGATACGCCACGAAGCTCACCATCGCGCTCAATTCTGATAGAATCATCGTATTCTGTTACGCGTACGCCCATTTCCTCAAGCTTGGTTGTAAGACAATTCATATGTGTGGGTATAATATTTCTCACAAGTACCGCACCACCTGTCGCAGCAGCAAGAAGCATAAATGTACCTGCTTCAATCTGGTCGGGAATAATGCTGTAATTGCCGCCACGCATCTGGCTGACACCTGTTATACGGATAACATCGGTGCCGGCACCGCGGACATTAGCACCCATTGCGTTCAGGAAGTTTGCCACATCAACGATATGCGGTTCTCTTGCCGCGTTTTCGATAACTGTCTTACCCTTGGCAAGAACTGCCGCAAGCATAATGTTTATAGTCGCACCGACACTTACTGTGTCGAGATAGATTGTAGTTCCTGTAAGCTTCTGTGCTTCGGCAAAAACAATACCGCCTTCAATGCTGACCTCTGCACCGAGGGCGCGGAACCCTTTTTCGTGCAGGTCAATAGGACGGGTGCCGAAATTACAACCGCCGGGAAGCGATACCTCAGCCTTGTTAAGTCTGCCGATAAGCGCGCCGAGAAGATAGTAGCTCGCACGCATACGGCTTGCAAGGTCGCGGGGGGCGATGTGAGTTTTGAGATTTGACGCATTCACCTCAATAGTGGTATCGTTTACATATGTAACACTTGCACCCAACTGTACAAGCATATCTATAATCAATCTTACGTCCTTAATATCGGGAACATTTTCAATTCTGCACACTCCGTCAACGAGAAGTGCCGCAGGTATAATTGCAACGGCCGCATTCTTTGCACCGCATACTGCAATTTCTCCGAAAAGCGGATTTCCGCCTGTTATTTTCAGTTTTTCCAAAAAAAAACACCTCTTTTGCAAAAATCTGTAAAAGACCAAATTAAATTATACACTATATATGATAAAAAATCAATGGCTTTATAAAAATAAACGGCATATTTTGTAAAAAAAGAATGTCCGCTTTATACAGCGAACATTCTTCTTGTAACGTAGGAAATTGAGCGCAAAAAGTGCGCAATAGGCTTGTTTCAGATATGCGTACCGACAAGGGCTCCAAGAGTGTTAAGGACACTTTTTATTTTAAATAAATTTTTTTGTATTTCAGTGGTGATACACCTTTTAACCGCTTGAAAATTTTGCTGTAGTACGATGCGCTTGAGAAACCTACCTTAAGCGAAATTTCCTCCATTGACAAGTCACTTGTTGTAAGATATTCAATTGACTTTTCAATACGTTTTATGTTTATAAACTCGCTTATCGTACAACCAAAGCTGGTGTGGAATTTGTTGTAAAGTACGGTTTTTGAAATGTTTACCTGACGTGAAATCGACTTTATGGTGAGTTTGGATTCGATGTTTT
>JAZNLD010000164.1:0-7575 GCA_045578925.1 Clostridia bacterium | reverse complement strand
TCTGAGGCACTTTTTTATAAAAAGGGCCTCTTTTTAGCGAAAAATATATGTATTTTGCTTGCAAATACATACGGATAAATGCTATAATATATAGTGAATTGTAATGTAAAAAATACCCGAAAGGAATGGTTATATAATGAGTAATGTATTTGACGTTTTAAAGGAAAGAGGTCTCCTTGCCCAGACCACACACGAAAACGAAATCCGTGAGCTTTTAGGCAAGGAAAAGGTAACTTTCTATATCGGATTTGATCCCACAGCAGACAGTCTTCATGTAGGTCACTTCCTCCAGATGGTAGTTATGCGCCATATGCAGATGCACGGTCATCGTCCTATTGCGCTTGTTGGTGGTGGTACAGGTCACATCGGTGATCCTTCAGGTAGAACTGATATGCGTCAGATGATGACAAAAGAAACTATTGACCACAACTGTGAATGCTTCAAACAGCAGCTTTCAAGAGTAATTGACTTTTCTGATGATAAGGCAATTATGGTTAATAACGCAGATTGGCTTTTAGACCTTAATTATGTAGAATTTATCCGTGATATCGGTGCACATTTCTCCGTTAATCAGATGCTTTCTGCAGAATGTTTCAAGCAGCGTCTTGAAAAGGGACTTTCATTCCTTGAATTCAACTATATGCTTATGCAGAGCTATGACTTTCTTATGCTCAGCAGAAAGTATGACTGTAAGATTGAGCTCGGCGGTGATGACCAGTGGAGTAACATCCTCGGCGGCCTTGACCTTTGCCGTAAAAAGGATCAGAAGCAGGTTTACGGTATGACATTTACACTTCTTACAAACAGCGAAGGTAAGAAGATGGGTAAAACTGCAAGTGGTGCAGTATGGCTTTCGGCTGAAAAGACATCTCCCTACGAATTCTATCAGTACTGGAGAAATGTTGACGACGCTGACGTATGTAAGTGTCTTAAACTCCTCACATTTGTACCCATGGATGAAATCCGCGAATATGAAAAACTTGAAGGTAGCCAGCTTAACAAGGTTAAGGCGGTTCTTGCATACGAAGTGACAAAGCTTGTTCACGGTGAGGAAGAAGCAAACAAGGCACAGGAAGCAGCAAATGCCATCTTCTCTGGAGCAGGCGATAGTGCAAATATGCCTTCAGCTCAGGTTACTGAAGCTGAAATTGGTGATGGAATCAAGGTTTTAGACCTTCTCGCAAATGTAAAATTCATCCCCTCAAAGGGTGAAGGAAGAAGACTTGTTCAACAGGGCGGTCTCAGCATTGACGGAGAAAAGGTAACTGAAATTGACCTTACAATTACAAAGGATAGCTTTAAGGACGGAAAAATCATCGTTAAAAAAGGCAAGAAAGCGTTCCTCAAAATTGAACTTGCATAAGTTCAAAGCCAAAATTTCGCCACTTAAGGCAGGCTTAAAGGAGAGGCAGGTGGGCATATGTCAGACATTATAATTTCAGGATACTATGGACTCGGAAACAGTGGAGACGAGGCGCTTCTTAAAAGCATCGTGGCAGATATCAAAAGCATAAATCCTGATATTACAATAACTGCATTGTCGGGAAATGCCAGACTGACAAATAAACTTTACGGAATAAAGACTATAAGCAGAATGAATCCGTTTTCTATAATTCGTGAATTTCGCAGTGCGAAGCTTCTTTTAAGCGGTGGCGGTACTCTTATTCAGGATGCTACAAGCACAAAGAGTCTTATTTATTATCTCGGTATAATATCTCTTGCTAAAAAAATGGGGATGAAAGTTATGCTTTACGCTAACGGAATCGGCCCTATAAAAGATAAAAATATTGAGAAAGTAAAAAAGGTTTTAAATAAGGTTGAACTTATAACACTTCGTGAAAACATATCGCTTGAAGAAATTGAGCGTTGCGGAATAAAAAAACCAAAGGTTGTTGTAACGGCAGATCCTGCATTCAACCTTGTTCCTTCAAATTCCGAATGCGCGAAAGAAATTCTCAGAGAATACGGCATAGATGAAGATGCTAAAATTGTAGCAGTTTCGGTAAGAGAATCTGCAGGCTGCGGAGAAGCTTTTGAAGAGCAGCTTGCCGACTCGCTTGACAGCATCGCAAGGAAAGGATATCTTCCCGTCTTTATACCAATGCAGATTAAAACAGATCTTGACATCTCTTTGCGCGTGGCAGGGAAGATGAAAGAATGCTCAAAAATAATAGATTGTGAGCTTTCTGTAAGCGATATGCTTGCAGTTGTGGGCAGATGTTCCATTGTCTGCGGAATGAGATTGCATATGCTTATTTTTGCATCTGTTATGAATGTTCCTATGGCAGGTATAGCGTACGACCCGAAAATAAAAGGGTTTATGGAATATATGAACCAGAAGAATTATATTGAACTTGAAGCTTTTGACTCTGAAGAATTCAAGTTAATTCTTGACACTGTTCTTGAAAGACAGGAAGAGCTTAAAACGGCACTTAAAACGGAATCTGCTCCGCTTCGTGAAAAAGCGAAGAAGAATGCGTATATGGCACTTGATCTCATAAAGTAACTGAAAGTGTGGTGCTTTTATTGAAAAAAACATTTAAGATTTTGCTGACGATTTTTCTTATATTTGCAATTGTCGCAGGCGCAGTAATGGTGTGGCAATGGAAAAATATCAAAAGTATAACTCTCGGCGTTCGTGAAAACAGCGAGCAAATTGAAAGGCGCAGAAATGAAAATCAGGAAAAACTTGTTGAAGATGTAAATGTCTTTATGGACACCCCCCTTCGAGGAATAACTGAGGAAGAAAAAGCTCGGATTGAGAATGGGGAAACCACTCTTAATGAAGTCTATCAGAAAATATTTGAAGAAAAGATAAAAGAAGCAGATAAAAATGAAACAAAACAGCCCGAAACGGAAGCTGTAGAAAGTGTTGCTGAAGAAAAAACATCCTCTGAAAAAGAAGAAAAACCCGCGATAAAGGAAAAAGAAAATACCCCTTCCAATAAAAAAGAGCCTTCGAAGAAGGGTGAAATGCAGGATACAAAACCTAAAGAGCAACAGACAAAAACCAAGGAAACAAAGGATCAGATTATAAGTCGCTATATGGTGGAACTTTATAAGCTTCAGAATGAATTTAATTCAAAAGCTGAGGCCACCGTAAAGGCTGGCGGAAGGTATTATGAAAGTATAAAAACTCACGAGCACGACGCGGCGGCACGTGCTGAAACAATAAGGCAGTATACTTCTGTAGTAAGATCTGTAGAAAGCGAATGTGATGCAAGAGTTGAAGAACTCGTCAAAAACCTTGAAGCAGAGCTTATTGCTATTGGTGCAGACACTGCAATCATAGAAACCATAAGGGCAACCTATGCCAATGAAAAGCAACTCAAACTCTCTTATTACGCAAACAAATATTTGAAATAAAATCTTTCGTAAGCGGAATTTTCATAAGAAAAGGAGAAGGAAAATGCTCAAACATCTTTCGTTCAGGGGTGGCGTTCACCCAAACGACAACAAAAAGCGTACCGCAGAAAAACCGATTGAAATTCTGGAGCCCCCCCAGTTTCTTACCTATCCTGTTCAACAGCATTTAGGCGCTCCCTGTACACCTTGTGTAAAAGTGGGTGACTATGTGAAAATGGGACAGAAAATAGCTGACAGCGATGCTTTTGTGAGCGCTCCCGTACACGCTTCTGTTTCAGGTACTGTTGTTGAAATAAAACCCTGTCCCGTGTGGAACGGAACAATGGTTGAATCTATAATCATTGAGAACGACTTCACCGATACAATGGATGAGTCGCTCAAAAGTATTGATTATATGAATATTGATCCCGACGAAATCCCCGCTATCGTTCGTGATGCAGGTGTTGTAGGTATGGGTGGTGCAACCTTCCCGACACATATAAAAATTAATCCTCCGGATAAAAGCAAAATTGATACAATTATCATCAATGCTGCAGAATGTGAGCCCTACATAACAAGTGACCATCGTGTTATGCTTGAAACACCCGAACAGGTTATTGAGGGACTTCAGATTATGTTGAAGAGATTCGGTATCACAAACGGTCATATTGCGATTGAAGATAATAAACCTGACGCAATAAAGCTTATGAAGGAAAAATGTGCAGGAACAGGTATCAGTGTAGATGTTCTTAAAAAGAAGTATCCCCAGGGTAGTGAAAAACACCTTATATATGCTGTTACAAAAAGAAAAGTTCCTGTAGGCAAGCTTCCTGCCGATGTAGGCGTTATTGTTGTGAATGTTGATACGTGTACAGCAATATTAAGAAAGTTCAGATATGGCACACCTCTTATGCGCAGAATTGTAACTGTTGTAGGTACTCCTTTCGAAAAGGAAGTTAATTACAACGTGCGTATAGGTACACCTATTGATTATATAATTGAGAAAAACGGCGGATTTAAAGAAACTCCCGGAAAAGTAATTGTTGGCGGACCTATGATGGGAGTTGCACAGTTCAGACTTGATATTCCTGTGATAAAGGGTACATCAGCTATTCTTGCATTCACTGAAAAGGAAGCAGAAATCCCCGCGGAAGAAAACTGTATCAGATGCGGAAAATGCGTGCAGAATTGCCCGATGAACCTTATGCCTCTTCATCTTCAGCAGTACGCAAATGCTGATAATATGGAGATGTGTGAAAAATATAATGTTACAGCTTGTATTGAATGCGGTTGTTGCTCCTACGGATGTCCGTCGAAGAGACAGCTTGTACAGTCAATTCGTATCGCAAAAAGAAAAGTGATGGGGATTCAGCGTGAGCGTGCACAAAAGGAAAGGAAGGAATAAGGTATGGAAAACTTAAAACTTTCGGTTTCATCAACTCCGCATATCAGAGAAAAAAACAGCATTCAGGATGTTATGCTTGATGTTATAATCGCGCTTATGCCGGTGGCATTTGCTTCGGTATTGCTTTTCGGTCAGCGTTCCTTTATGGTAATGCTTGTGAGTGTTATCTCCTGTGTGGGCTTTGAGTGGCTTTATACAGCATTGACTCGTCAGAAGCGCACAATAGGTGATATGAGTGCTGCCGTAACGGGACTTCTCTTTGCATTCTGTATGCCCGTAAATGTGCCCTACTATGTAATTGTTGTCGGCGCATTCATCTCAATCATCGTTGCAAAACAGTTCTTCGGCGGTATAGGTCAGAACTTTATGAACCCCGCCCTTGTAGGTCGTGTGTTCGTTCTTGCATCGTTCCCTGTTGCACTTACAAAATTTGCAGAGAATAAGGTGAATTTTTCTACCAAGGCTGCAGAAATAATTACAGGTGCAACTCCTCTTTCAAGCGAGTGGAACGGCGCAGTTCCCGGTATAAAAGAGCAGTTTTTCGGACTTTTGGAAAATGGTTCACCGCTTCCGGGATGTATTGGTGAAACATGTGCGCTTGCGATTCTCATCGGACTCATTTACCTTCTTTTCCGCAAGGTTATTTCAATCAGAATACCTCTTGCATTCGTAGGAAGCGTATTTGTTATGACACTTCTTTTCGGTAGCAACGCTGTAGTAAGTGTGCAAAATCCCGTAGCGGCAGTTCTTTCGGGCGGTGTTCTTCTCGGTGCGGTATTTATGGCTACTGACTATGTTACTACACCCACAACAGCTTGGGGACAGATTATTTTCGGTATAGGCTGTGGTGTTATCACCTGTATTATCAGATTCTGGGGCGGTTACCCCGAGGGTGTAAGCTTTGCTATACTTCTTATGAATATTCTTACTCCTCTTATTGAAAAGTGGACAGCACCTAAAGTGTTCGGCTTTGTGAAGGAATAAGGGGGTAGAGAAAATGAAAAAAGAATTTATTAAACTTTCGTCTATTCTTTGTGTAATAACACTTGTAGCAGCTCTTCTTCTTGCGGGGGTCAATAAATTGACTGCTCCGAGAATTGCAGAAGCAGAAGTGAAAGCAACAGAAGAAGCTATGAAGAAAATTATCCCTGCGGCAGATTCTTTCGTGAAATTGAATGAAAATGTTTCTGCGGCAAAAAGCGGCGACGCGGTAATAGGTTATTGTGCAAAGGTTTCTACTACCGGTTACGGCGGAGAAATTTCAATGATGGTTGGTCTTGATACCGAAGCATATCTGTACGGTATTGAAATCTTAAGCCATAGTGAAACTGCAGGCCTCGGTGCAAAAATTATTGAAGATGGCTTTAAATCGCAGTTTATAGGTAAAAACTATCTGCTTGAAGTTGTAAAAAATCCGACCGACAGTCCTGATCAGTTTACCGCAATAACAGGTGCGACAATCAGCAGCCGCGCTATAGCAAAAGGTATTGAAGAGTCGGTTTACCTTGTTGATGAAGCGATAAAGGAGGTAAGTTCTAAATGATTAAAACAATAAAGAACGGTATAATCACAGAGAATCCTACCTTTATGCAGCTCCTTGGTATGTGTCCCACACTTGCCGTTA
This sequence comes from Clostridia bacterium, assembly GCA_045578925.1. Classification (GTDB taxonomy): domain Bacteria; phylum Bacillota; class Clostridia; order UMGS1883; family UMGS1883; genus UMGS1883. Next base: position 1,201 of record JAZNLD010000164.1, on the reverse strand, counting down.
CTACATCACTTTCTAATGGTATAGGTATGGGGCTTTCAGTTACATTCGTACTTGCACTTTCCAATATGCTTGTATCAATGCTCAGGAAAATCATTCCCCAGAAAATAAGAATTGCGGCATATGTTGTAATTATCGCAACTTTTGTAACAATTGTTGACCTCGTTTTAAAGGCATATATACCTGCGCTTTCAAAATCACTCGGTCTTTTCATTCCGCTTATCGTTGTAAACTGTATTATTCTTGCCCGTGCTGAAGCGTTTGCTTCCAAGAATGGTGTGTTGAAATCAGCGGCAGACGGTATCGGTATGGGTCTTGGATTCACAATTGCACTTTCAATTATCTCTGCTATCAGAGAAATTCTCGGTGCAGGAACAATCCTCGGCTACAGCGTGGGAATTACATCTCCTGCGACAATTATGCTTCTTCCTCCCGGTGGCTTCCTTACACTTGGAATTCTTCTTGGGTTAATCAATGTTATCAAAAACAAGAAAGGGGAGAGATAAATGACCGCGCTTATAGGAATCGCTTTGACATCGATTTTTGTACAGAACTTTGTACTTGTAAAATTCTATGGTATATGTCCCTTCCTCGGGGTGTCAAAGAAGCTTGATACAGCTCTTGGTATGGGTATGGCAGTTACATTTGTAATGACGCTTGCCTCAATTATGACATGGCTTTGCCAGAAATTTATTCTCGTTCCTCTTAATATTGAATATATGCAGACAATTGCATTTATCGTAATTATTGCGGCGCTTGTACAGTTTGTTGAAATGTTTTTGCAGAAGTCAATTCCCTCGCTTTACAGCGCGCTTGGAATTTATCTTCCGCTTATCACTACAAACTGTGCGGTGCTTGGTGTAGCACTTCTTAATGTGAGAACTGCTTCTGTAATTGATTCCACTTCTGCAAGTTACACACTCATTGAAACTATTATAAATGGTTTTTCAGCAGGTGTTGGCTTTATGCTTGCAATTGTTCTTTTTGCAGGTGTTCGTGAAAGACTTGAAAGCTCTAAAATCCCGAAAGCGCTTGAAGGTATGCCGATTGCACTTATCAGTGCGTCACTCCTTGCCATGGCGTTTTTAGGATTTCAGGGAATGTCTTTTTAAGCACACGGTTAAGGATTACCGAGTATTTTAACACATCGAAGGCGAAAATCTGCCTCTAAAAATCAGAGTTCGGATTACTCACTTTCGGTTAA
>JAZNLD010000163.1:0-4888 GCA_045578925.1 Clostridia bacterium | reverse complement strand
ATTTGTTTTTATATTAGCCAATTTAATCACCTGACAAGTTTTAATATTTAAATTATATTATATCATATAATATTCAAAAATTAAACACTTTTCTTAATAAAAAAGAAGCGTGCCGCTTCACCCTTTTCGCGTCCTGACCAGAATTCAAACAGACAAGTGCCACTCGCAAAGAAGCGCGCAATTTCCTACACGGTAAAAAAGAAGCGTGCCGCTTCACCCATTTCGCGTCCTAACCAAAATTCGAGCCGACAAATGTTGCTCGCGAAAAACGTGCAATTTCCTACACGGTAAAAAGAACCTGATTTACATCAGGTTCTTTAACATTTTTATCGTTCTTCGCGGAAATACGGAAGTCCAAGTGCCGCAGGAGGCTGATTTTCCTTTTTATCACGCATACTTGTTATAACAAGTACAATGATTGTAACGACATAGGGAAGCATTTCAAAAAGCTTTTTCGCACTTACGCTGATTCCCGGAATATATGTGGGAATTACATACAGAAAACCGAAAAGCATCGATCCGAGGATACTGATTGACGGTCTCCATACTGAGAATATAACAAGTGCAATTGAAAGCCAACCACGGTCACCGAAACCATTGTTTGACCATACGCCGTTTGCATAGTCCATTACATAGTAAAGACCACCAAGACCTGCAATAGCACTACCGATACAGGTTGAAAGATATTTGTATTTAGTAACATTGATACCTGCTGCATCTGCTGTTTCAGGGCTTTCACCAACTGATCTTAAGTGAAGACCCACTCTCGTTTTATTAAGAATATATGATGATATAAGTGCAACAATGATTGCAACATACACCAAAAATCCATAGGAGAAGAAAATATCTCCGAACCACCCTAAACTGTCAGCAAACGGAAGCTCGGTTTTGAAACAGGTACTTGTTTTGGAAAGCGCAATCGAGGGGATATCAGTATCAACGAGTTTGATAAGAGAACCGCCGAAAAAGTTACCGATATCGATACCGAATGTTGTAAGTGCAAGACCTGTTACATTCTGATTGGCACGAAGAGAAACTGTAAGGAAGCAGTAGATAAGCCCCATAAGTGTTGATCCGATGAGCGAACAAATAAGGGGAATTAAAACTGCAAGAAGCGGATTTATATCAGCAACACTCTGTTCATAAATAAATGAGCCTGCAACACCACTTATCGCACCAACATACATAATCCCCGGAATACCAAGGTTAAGGTGTCCCGATTTTTCGGTCAGGATTTCACCTGTAGAACCGAAAAGCAAAGGAGTTCCCTGCATAACTGCACGCTGAATAATTGTGGTAATCATACATTTGCCTCCTTCTTGTTAAACTTGATTTTGTAATTGATAAAGAATTCTGAGCCGATAATAAAGAAGATAATAATACCTGTAATAATATCAGCAAATGATGAATTAAGTCTGTAAACCTCAGAAATTTTTGATGCACCCTTCTGAAGGAACACAATAAGAAGCGAGGTTAAAATCATAAACGCGGGGCTGAATTTTGCAAGCCAAGAAACCATAATCGCAGTAAATCCACGACCACCTGAGGTATCACTCTTCAAAGAGTGGTCGGTACCTGCGACAAGCAAAAATCCTGCAATACCGCAAAGCGCACCTGAAATAGCCATTGTGCGAAGCACAACCTTTTTAACATTGATACCGATATATCTTGCAGTATTCTCACTCTCACCTACGACAGAGATTTCATAACCCTGCTTACTGTATTTGAGGTAGATATGTACAAGTATAGTGATAAGTGCAACAATAATAATGTTTATAAGATACTTCTGTCCAAAAATCACGGGAAGCTGACCGTAGTTCAAAGTTCTGGGAGTACCGCTTCCCTTTGGCATTGACCACTCAAGAGTGAAGTATGCAACAATCTGAATTGCAACATAGTTCATCATAAGTGTAAAAAGAGTTTCGTTTGAATTAAAACGGGTCTTGAAATATGCAGGTACAAGTCCCCAGAGTGCACCTGCGATAATACTTAAAACAAGCATTAACGGGATAAGAAGTCCTTCGGGAATTTTGTTTTCAAGGAAAATCATACATGTCGCAGTTGCAAAACCGCCGATAAGAATCTGACCTTCAGCACCGATGTTCCAGAATTTCATCTTGAACGCAGGCGTTACCGCAAGAGATACACAAAGAAGAATTGCCGTATTCTGAAGAAGATTCCATGTAAGACGCGATGTTCCTACAGCACCTTCGATCATCGTGATATACATTTCTATCGGATTAAGGTCGGTAAGAGAAACTGTTACAAATCCACATACGATAAGTGCAAATATAACCGAAATTACTCTTATTCCCCACGCTTTCCACCATACAATATCGTCACGCTTGACGATATGCCCCATTGAGCCGGAGATAGCGGAAAAGTATAAGTTATTGAGTTTTTTCATTACTTATCCCCTCCGTTCTCTGTTTTATCACTGTCTGATTTTGTCATAAGGATACCGATTTCTTCCTTTGTAGTGTTTCGTCCGTCAACGATACCTGTTATCTTTCCTGAACCGATAACCATAATTCTGTCACACAGTTCTACAAGCACGTCAAGATCTTCTCCGACAAAAATTACTGCTACACCCTTTTTCTTCTGTTCGTTGAGAAGATTATAAATTGTATAGGATGAGTTGATATCAAGTCCACGAACAGGATATGCCGCCATAAGAACTGTTGGTGAAGATGCTATTTCTCGTCCTACAAGAATTTTCTGAACATTACCGCCTGAAAGTCGTCTTACGGGGGTATTTGCTGAAGGTGTTACAACCTCAAGTCTTTCAATAATTTCTTCCGCAAGCGAGCGCGGTTTTTTACGCTTAAGGAATATTGATTTACCCTTTTTATAGCTACGGAGCATCATATTGTCAACAATATCCATATTGCCGACAAGTCCCATACCAAGTCTGTCCTCAGGTACGAAAGCAAGTCTTACACCCATCTGCCTGATTTCAAGGGGGGTCTTATCACGAAGATTTTCCTTCTCCCCTGTTTTTGGGTTATAGTAAATGATACTTCCACCGCTGAGGTGCTGAAGTCCGGCGATTGATTCAAGAAGCTCACGCTGCCCGCTGCCTGCAATACCTGCAATTCCGAGAATTTCACCGCTACGCGCAGTAAATGAAACATTGTCAAGAACTTTTACACCTTCACGATTTATACAGTTTATATTATTAACTGTAAGGCGATCGCTTGTATTTTCAGGCTGACTACGCTCTATATTAAGCGAAATTTTCTTGCCTACCATCATTTCAGTAAGTTCTGCTTCGTTTGTTTCGGCAGTTTTTACTGTGCCGATATATTCCCCCTTACGAAGTACAGCGACATTATCTGAAAGTGAAAGAACCTCGTGGAGTTTATGTGTAATGATAATGATAGCCTTACCATCCTCACGCATATTGCGGAGAACCTTGAAAAGTTTCTGCGTTTCCTGCGGAGTAAGTACCGCCGTAGGTTCATCAAGGATAAGAATATCTGCACCTCGGAAAAGCACCTTTACAATTTCAACGGTCTGTTTCTCGGAAACCGACATTTCATAAATTTTCTTATGAGGTTCAAGTTCAAACCCGTACTGCTTGGTAATTTCCATAATTTTTTCAATGTAGCGGGGCATATCAAATCCCTTTTCATCTTCAAGACCAAGAACGATATTTTCTGCAGCAGAAAAGACATCAACAAGTTTGAAATGCTGATGTATCATACCGATTTTGCAGTTGAAAGCATCCTTCGGTGATGCGATAACAACCTCTTTTCCGTCAGCAAAAATCTGACCGCTATCGGGGAAATAAATGCCCGAAACCATATTCATAAGAGTTGTTTTACCGCTGCCGTTTTCTCCGAGAATGGAGAGGATTTCTCCCTTTCTTACCTTAAGAGAGACATTCTTATTGGCAACAACCTTACCGAAAGTTTTTGTTATGTTTTTAAGTTCGAGAGCAATATTTTGTTCCATAAAAATCTCCACTTTAAAAATTTAATTATATTTTTTAATAAACATATAGTTGCTTATTAAAAAATACAATTTAATCTAATATAGGGGCGGAGTAATTTCTCCGCCCCATATTAAGTTTAAATCAGAATGCGCTGTTAAGAAGTGTGATACCATCGATCTGAAGATCAAAGTAAGGTGCACTACGGTATTCTGATTCGTGGAAGTAACCGTCTGCGATTGCTTCTGTATCCTTTTCGTAGTTAGCATCTGTATCAACATCAGCCATATATGAGTCAAGCTTCTGACCGCCTACTGTAAAGTTAGCTGTGTCAAATACATTGATTTCGCCTGCAATAAGCTTAGCCTTAGCATCTTCGATAGCTTTCTTTGTACCTTCTGCAGCTACAGCTTCATTGATGTCTGTGAGCTTTACAGAACCAACTTCAAAGCCTTCGCACCAGTCTGTTGCGATTTCTTCGCCGTTCTTAACTGCTTCAATAATGTACTTGTAGTAAGGAGCCCAGTCGATTCTTGAAGAAACGATGAATGTGTTGGGGCAAGCTGCCTGTGTGCTTCCGTTGTAAGAAACATTGGGAACGCCTGCGTTTTCACAAGCTGTGGGAGCACCCATTGAGTCAGCATGCTGGCTGATAAGTACACAGTTGTTAGAAAGGAGCTTTGTAGCAGCTTCTTTTTCAAGAGCTTCGTCGTACCAGCTACCTGTGAACTGTACTTCCATAGTTACGCTGGGGCAAACTGACTTAGCACCAAGGTAGAAAGATGTGTAACCTGAAACAACTTCAGCGTATGTGAAAGCGCCTACATAACCCATCTTAGCCTGTTCTGCTGTAATCTTGCCTTCTTCAATCATTTCGTTAAGCTTCATACCTGCAGCGATACCTGCAAGATATCTGCCTTCATAGATAGAAGCAAATGCATTGTGGAAGTTTTC
>JAZNLD010000162.1:0-2407 GCA_045578925.1 Clostridia bacterium | reverse complement strand
GGCGCATCCTCCGCAGGGATGCCGATGATATCCTCGACCTCTGCCTTTACTCGCTCGGGATCCGCACTCGGGAGGTCAATTTTGTTAATGACGGGAAGAACCTCGAGGTCATGCTCGATTGCAAGATATGTGTTTGCAAGTGTCTGCGCCTCAATGCCCTGAGAAGCGTCAACGACTAAAAGCGCACCCTCGCACGCGGCGAGAGAACGCGAAACCTCGTAGTTCAACACAACGTGGCCGGGAGTGTCAATAAGGTTAAGAATATAATCCTTACCATCCTCAGCCTTGTAATTAAGTCTTACGGCACGGGCCTTGATAGTAATACCACGTTCTTTTTCAAGCTCCATATTATCAAGAAGCTGCTGTTCCATTTCGCGGCTTTCAATACTTCCTGTAAGCTCTAAAAGACGGTCTGCAAGTGTGCTTTTACCGTGATCTATATGTGCAATTATACAAAAATTTCTGATGTTTTCCTGCATAGTTTTTCCCTCAAAATTTAATTTCAAATTTTATCAACATATATTATAACACAACATACTGAAAAAGTGAACTGTTTTTTATAACTAAATTGATAATTTTATTTAGCGTTGAAACCTTGACTACACTATGATGAAGTGCTATAATTTTTTGTTGAAAGAAGGCGCTTTTCATGAGAAAAATGAGCGATACAATGAAAACTACAATAAAAATGGCACTGCCCGCGATGATTGAGTCATTTTTCATCTGCTTTGCGGGATTTGTTGACTCACTTATGGTAAGTTCGCTTGGCCCTGCTGCGGTGGCGGCAGTCGGTCTTACTACACAGCCTAAATTTATTGGTTTTGCTGTATTTACGGCAATATCGGTTTCACTTTCGGCACTTGTTGCAAGACGACTTGGTGAAGGAGAAAAAGACAAGGCAAATGCACTTCTTTCTACCGGTCTTCTTACAGTCGTTATACTTGCATCTGTTATTGGCTTTCTGTTTACCTTCTTTGCATCACCCATAATTAAATTGTGCGGTTCAAACGCCGACACCCACGACAGCGCTGTGCTGTATTTTAAAATAATTATGGGATGTATGATTTTCAACTGCATCCAAATTTGCGTAAACTCCATCCAGCGTGGTGCGGGAAACACAAAAATCACGATGCGCACAAACCTTACATCAAACACTGTCAATATGTGCTTCAACTATCTTCTTATCGGTGGAAAATTTGGTTTTCCTGCACTTGGAATAAGAGGTGCGGCAATAGCAACTGTACTTGGTACTATCATATCTTGTATTATGAGTTTGCTTTCCGTTTGTAATAAGAATTGTTATGTGAATTTTCCGTATATAATAAAAAACAAAATTAAACCGCGTCTGGTTTCATTTGTTAATATAATCAAGATTGGTTACAGTATTTTCCTTGAGCAACTATTGATACGCGTTGGTTTTCTTGCAACGGCGGTTATGGCGGCAGATCAGGGAACAGGTGCTATGGCGGCACATCAGGCATGCGTGAATGTACTCAGTTTGTCATTTGCAATCGGCGACGGACTTCAGCATGCGGCAGTTGCCCTGATAGGAAGAAGTCTTGGCGAAAAAGATCCTGACAAAGCGAAAGAATACGGTAAAAAGTGTCATCGAATCGGTGGAATTATGTCAATCGTATTTGCAGTAATTTTCCTCCTGTTCTCAAAATGGATAATGAGTCTCTTCTTCCCTGAAAACCCCGATATAATTGATATTGGCGTTTCAATAATGTATGTTGTTACAGTTACTGTTCTGTTGCAGATTCGTCAATGTATTTATATGGGTTCTCTCCGTGGTGCAGGCGACACAAAATATACTGCATTTATATCAACTTTCAGTGTCACTGTCACCCGTACAATAATCGGCTACGTATGTTGCTATCCTCTCGGAATGGGAATAATCGGTGTATGGTTAGGTGTTCTTGCCGATCAGGTCACAAGGTTTATTATGTCGGGAGCGCGTTATAAAAAGGGTAAGTGGGTTAACATCAGAATATAAAAGAACATTTCCCATTCACCTAATTTGCATAGTATTACGCAATTTCTCACTAAAAAAGAAGCGTGCCGCTTCACCCTTTTCGCGTCCTAACCAAAATTCGAGCCGACAAATGTTGCTCGCGAAAAACGTGCAATTTCCTACACGGTAAAAAAGAAGCGTGCCGCTTCACCCATTTCGCGTCCTGACCAAAATTTAAACAGACAAATTCCACTCGCGAAAAAACACGCAATTTCCTACACGATAAAAAAATGAGGCAGAAACGAATTCGTTTGAGCCGACCCCCAAAAGTTAGACCAAAAATCTAACGATTGGGAGGTCGGTTTTTTCATGGCGAAATATAGTTATGAATTTAAGCAAAAAATTGTGCAGGCGTATTTGAATGGCGAAGGTGGTTATTGTTATCTTGCAAAA
>JAZNLD010000161.1:0-2182 GCA_045578925.1 Clostridia bacterium | reverse complement strand
CAGAACATAAAAATACACCTCTCAAATTCGTTTATAAGTGCAGAAGGAAAACTCTGTTCCTTCATATTCCAAAACATCACTCTCATCAGAAAGAGTCCAGTTACGGTCGCTGTCAATATCAAAAAAATATGTGTCACAGGGAACGCTCTTTCTTACCTTTGTTACAAGCGCCTCATCGCAATCATCCCTGAACATTTCATAAATCTGTCCGCCGCCGATAACGAAAACATCGTCCGTGGGGAACCTTTTCACATATTCAAGTATGCCCTCTTTACTTGTAAATACCTCCGCACCGTCGCGACTGAAATTTTCATCGCGCGTCAGAACGATATTCACCCTGTTTTTAAGAGGGCTTCCGCCGGGGAATGAATCAAGTGTTCCGCGGCCCATTATTACAACCTTGTCCTTGGTCTGTTCGCGAAAAAACTTCATATCGGGCGGAAGCGAAAACAAAAGGTCACCGCTTTTTCCGATTCCGAAATCTTCGGAAACACAAACTATCATTTTCATAACTTAAAGCTCCTTAACCGAATTCTGATTTTCAGAGGCGGATTTCCGCTTCCAATGTGTTAAAACACTCGGTAATCTTAAATAGCCACGGGGATTTTCACATCAAGAGTATGGAACTTATAATCTTCAAACCATACGCTGTCAGTTGTGAATTTATAGAAATCGTCTATTGCTGTATCCATTTTGAATTTAGGTGCATCGTAGGGAGTTTTTGACAGAATCTGCTCTACAATCGGGATATGACGGTCATAGATATGCGCATCGGCAATAACGTGAACAAGTTCGCCCACTTTAAGTCCGCTTACCTGTGCAAACATATGCACAAGCACCGCGTATTGGCACACATTCCAGTTATTCGCGGTCAGCATATCCTGTGAACGCTGATTTAGGATTGCGTTAAGTGTATTTCCGCTTACATTGAATGTCATAGAATACGCACAGGGGTAGAGCCCCATTTCGTTAAGATCCTGATGATTATAGATATTTGTCATAATGCGTCTGCTCTGGGGATTGTTTTTAAGGTCAAAAAGCACACGGTCAACCTGGTCAAACATACCTTCTTTATACTGGTGCTTCACACCGAGCTGATACCCGTAAGCCTTACCGATTGAGCCATTTTCGTCAGCCCATGAATCCCAGATACGAGTTTTGAGTTCATTTACATTATTACTCTTTTTCTGCCAAATCCACAAAAGCTCCTCAACAGCAGCCTTCATAAATGTCTGGCGAAGTGTTATAACGGGAAATTCTTCCGTAAGGTCGTAGCGGTTTACGATACAAAACTTCTTCACCGTATGCGCCTTCTGACCGTCGGGCCAGGTGGGGCGCACATCTAAAAGCTCGTCCGAAAATCCGTTATTTAATATATCTTCGCAATTCTTTTTGAATAATATATCTGCATAACTCATGACTCTGCCTCTCTTTCACCAAGGGTACATGACCCCATATTGCATATAATTTTATCATTTTTTTGTCATTAAGTCAATTATTTAAAGAAAAAATAACCTTCTCCCGCAACGAAATTTTATAAGGGGATTGAAAAATTTTTCTTTCTATGATAAAATTATTTTAACTGTGAAATAATTCACGCATCACAAAACATACGGAGGTAGAGAAAAATATGAAAAAAGCAGTTGCATTATTACTTTCAATGATTATGATTTTTGCAGCGACAGCAGTTTTTGCACAGGATGTTGCAGTTATCGTAATTGACGAAAAGGTTGAATTTGACCGCGCACCCCTTGTTGAGGAAGATACACTTTACATTCCCCTCAGATTTGTTGCAGAAAAGCTTGGTGCTACAGTTGCCTGGGACGGTGAAACACAGAGCGTTTTTGTAAGTGTTGACAATATCCTTTCATCGCTTCAGATCAATAATACCAGAATTTTCTCAAATGGCGAAACTTATACTCCTGCAAAAGCTCCCGTTCTTGTTGAAAACAGAACTCTTGTAACAAGCGATGTTATCGAGCGTATGCTCGGTGTAAAGGTTGCATGGGACAAGGAAGCAGGAATTGCAACAGTTAATAAGTAACCGAAAGAGAGTAGTCCGAACCTGCCTTAAACGGTGGAATTTCGGTATCTTTCGGCTTGTCATCCTTGTAAGGCACAAAGCCTTACTGCCTCTTCCGCACCAAAATCTACTCGAAATTTCATCCGTTTCAGGTCAATG
>JAZNLD010000160.1:0-5204 GCA_045578925.1 Clostridia bacterium | reverse complement strand
ATATCCTTCCAGGTAAGATAATCCATATAGGACGCACCTCCCTCGGAAACTATGATAGGCTTTTTGTAACCGTAGAGGCTTACAATAGTATCAAGCTGCTCACTCCAGCGGTTTCTGTCAACGCCCTGATTAAGAGGGTCTGTTTCAGGCTGATGATTCATATAGGAAGAAATTCCTACGTAATCAACATATTTATCACCCGGATAGTAAAGGTGCATATTGTTTGCAGGATAGAAGTTAGGTGACCATACAACAGGCACAGAGGGTGCATACTTATGGAAAATATCAGCAACAATTCTGAACTTTTCAATGTATTTATAAGCCTTGTCTTCGCTTACGTACCAGGGACAGGAGGTGTCGTTCATTTCGCAGGCAAAACGCATAAGAATTTTTGCGCCGCTTGCTTCCATGTCCTTTGCAAGCTGTATATAGGTGGGGTCATTCGGTTGTGTGTTGTAGAAGTCAATCGGCTCTATCGCAAACTGAATAATTTTATCTTTTTCTATAGCGATATCTATATGACTCTGATATCTTGAAAGGGGAGAGTTGCTGGGCATATAAAGAATGTAAGCCGACATATCCCGGCCAACAAGTTCGGGGAAATCATCCATATAGAACTTATCGGAAGAATAAGGGTTGTGAACTGCCGGGTCGCCTTCAGCATAAGCACCGATATAAAGACCGTTTTTGGGTTCATACATTTCACCGAAATCTTTTCTGGGTTTGTAAGAATCGTTATCGGTTTTTGCATACATCTGAACAGAGGAGTTTATAAGTGTTGCGCGTCTTGTTGCATCAATGTTTTCCTGCTTCTTATTCGCTTTCGCCCAATAATCCGCTTCGCGAAGGAAACAAGCGGACGCTTCTGCATTCTTGCCGAGAGCGCTGTAACATTCACCAAGGTGTTTGTAAAGCATAGCATCGCTGTTTGAATCATGCTTAGCAAGAAAGTCGGGAGCGAGCTTTATGATTTTATCAATAGCGCCCTGATAATCTTTACGGTTTTTTGTGGCAAGAGCGTCTTCCCATTCTTTCCAGATGTTTGAAACATGCTGACCGCTGTTCTCAATTGTATATATAAGATTTCCTGCGCCGCCTGTTGTGATGTGAACATTGCCATCCCAAGAAACAGATGCATCAAGAGCTTCTGCAACAACTCTTATAGGAAGGTATGTACGTTCGCTTTTGATTTTTGCGGCAGCTTCATTTTTGATTTTTGTGCCATTTCTGTAAATGCACGCCTCATCTATGTAGCAAACAACTGTTGTTGCACCTTTTTTTACAATGGCGCATCTTTGTTCGTTGTCCCATGATACTTCCGCACCAAGTGCCTCCATAGAAGCACGAAGCGGGACGAGGGTACGGTCATTTTCGATAAACGGTTTTCCCGTGTCTGATGTAAAATTGACTTTCGCTCCGTCAACGAAAACATCAATTGCATACGCTGAAACTGCAAATGCAAGCATCATCATTGCAACTGTCAGACAAACAAGAAACTTTTTCATACTTTTCTCTCCTTTTGTAAAAATGGTTTTTCCAAAATTCTTTTTACTGCAATAAAGAAACCTTCGTTACCCTTGTGCAAAGGTTTTGTCAATATGGCAAGACAGCCTGCTCTTTTTGCGCCCCATACATCGGTGAAAATCTGGTCGCCGATTGCGGCAATCTTTTTCATAGGGAGATTCATCTCCTTTGAAGCAAGATTGTAACCAAGTGCACGAGGCTTTAATGCCTTATGAACAAAGTAGCTTACCTGTATTTTCTCAGCAAAATTTTTAACTCTTTCATATTCGTTGTTTGAAACAACGCAAAGCTTGAATCCTTCAGATTCAAGAAGTCGCAGATGCGAAAGCACCTTTTCGTCGGGAATGGGAACATTATGCCCGATAAGAGTGTTGTCAATATCAAGAATAATTCCTGAAATCCCCTTTTCTTTAAGATATGCAGGGGAAACATCGGTGATGTTATCGAAAAATGCATCAGCATAAAAATTCTTAAACATTATATTTCCTCCAGTAGAAAAGATATTGTTGTGCAAATCCGCTGTAAAGACCGAATTCATCCTCGCCTGTTTTTTTGGCATCGGGAGAATTAAACTCTTCAGCCATGACGCGCTTAATCCATACATCGGACGGGAAGAGGTCGTATTTGCCAAGTGAGAAAAGGAGTACGCAATCGCAAACCTTGTCACCGACTCCGTAAAGGGAGAGGAGCTTTTCTCTTGCAGATGCGGTATCTGATTTTTCCAAAAGTGTGGCATCAATATCTCCGTTTAAAACTGCGTGGGAGGCTTTTAATATATATGGTGCACGGTATCCAACCCCTATTGCCTGAAGGTCTTCTTCAGAAAGAGCTGCCACTTTTTGTGGTGTGGGGAAGGAGTAATAAAAATTCCCCTCAAACTCTATTTTATCACCGCAAAGCTCACAGAGTTTATTCACACAGCTTTTGATTTTAGGGATAGAGCTTCGCTGAGATATAATAAAGGAAATAAGTGTTTCAAAAAACTCCTGCCTGAGTATTCGTATTCCATAGCCGAACTTTATTGATTTGTCCATTGTTTCGTTTATGTTTATTGCTTTTTTTATAACGGAGTAATCTCGCTTTATATCAAGATATCTTTCCCAGAATAATTCATAATCTTCTTTTGAGATACCCTCAATAACAGTATCTTCTCCGTCAGATTTTATCCTGACAACCTGACCATTGGCGATTCCGATAAAACTGCCGTCGGCTTCCTTTTCCCATCGGAAGCATTGACCGCAAAGGAAAGTGTGTTCAGGGACAAAATCGCTGATTTTTATCTTCATATTATTCCGTCCTTCGTTTTCGGATAGGGGTTTCAATTTCGGTTATGATGCTCTTTATGAAATCCTCGCAAGAAGAATTAGCCTCTTTTTCAAAAGCAAGCGTCAGTGCTCTGCGTAGCCAGGCTGCAGCATTTTTCATGCCAAACTCATTTTCAAAAATTGCGGCTAATGATAGTAATGAGGAAAAATGACGAAGATTGCCTATTTCTTCATGCACAAGAATCTGCCTGCGGTAAATGTTGTGTTTTTCACCGTGATTCACTATATAGCCGACGGGTATTTTCGGCATGGAGTTAAGATGCATAGCAATAAGCGAAGCGGATTCTTTAAAGGTCAGCACAACATCGAAAGTCGGTACGGTCCTCAGACATAGAGAAATCATTTCTTCAAGAGTAATTGTTTCGGTGGGAAGATGCTTTTCCTTCCTTAACATAATTTCAACATCAGTAGTAAGAACGCTGTCAGCTTCGTCAGCGGGGGAAAGGCATACAGAAAGGAAATGCTTTCCTGATTTCGCCAGTTCTGTTGCGAGCCTGACGGTCTTTATTATATGTTCGTTTTCGTATATTCTTGTATGAGTAATGGATTTTTCATTGTTTTTTACTTCAAAAGAGTGTTCAGGATAGCATATGGAACGACCTGATATATGATGTGATGTGGCAAAAAACGAAAACACATCTTTCAGGAGTTCTGTGAAAGGGATGATATTGTGAGCATCGCCCTCAAGGAAAATTGCACCCCTGCGGGAAGTTTCGCCAACAAGTAAATCGCGCATATTGTTCCTGCACGATAAAGAAGCATCAAGCTGCAAATACGAAAACAGTCCGCTTTTCCTGAATTTGCGAAGTAGTGCACGGATGACCTTTTCGTACAAAAGCAAATTTTCCTTATTCTTTTGAGTGCAGTAGAGAAAAACTATTCTTTTACTCACACACAATCTCTCCATTTTTTGCAATAACATTAACAGTATCTTTATAAGAACCGCTGATTATAATGTTTGCAAGATTATCCTCAATTTTGCGTCCGATGATACGGCGAAGAGGTCTTGCGCCAAGATGCTCCTTCATAGCCTCGTCAACAATGATTTCCCGTGCCTCGTCCGATACGCAAAGGGAAATACCCTTGTTTTCAAGCATTTCGGAAAGTTCAGCAATCATAATATCAAGCACTTTGCCCATCTCGTCCTTTGAAAGCTCGTCGAACACAACGATTTCGTCAACGCGATTCAAGAATTCAGGCCTGAAAATTGTGCGGAGTGCACGATGGACCTTATCCTTGTTCTGCTTTGAAATGCTTTCTGCAAAACCTATTCCGCTGCCCTTCCAGTCGCTTCCTGCGTTACTTGTCATGACGATAACGGTGTTTTCAAAACTTACCACCTTGCCGTGACTGTCTGAAACTCTGCCATCATCAAGAATCTGAAGCATAATGTTAAGCACATCGGGATGTGCCTTTTCAATCTCATCAAAAAGTATTACACAGTATGGCTTTCTCCTTACCTTCTCGGTAAGCTGACCTGCATCGTCATATCCGACATATCCGGGAGGTGAGCCGATAAGCTTTGAAACGGAGTGCTTCTCCATAAATTCAGTCATATCAACGCGGATGAGTGCATCTTCGCTGTCAAAAAGCTCAGTTGCGAGTCTTTTTACAAGCTCGGTTTTACCTACACCTGTCGGACCTACGAATATAAAGCTTGCCGGGCGAAGCTTCTTTGAAAGCGCCGCACGATTTCTGCGTATAGCACGGCTGACTGCACTTACAGCCTCACTCTGACCGATAATTCTTGTGTGAAGTCTGTCTTCAAGACCTAAAAGTCTTTCGGTTTCAGCCTGTGTGATTTTCTGTACGGGGATTTTAGTCCATGATTCCACAACAAAGGCAATGTCTTCAGGAGTAAGACTCACATCAGCGAGCTGGGATTTAAGGTTTTCAAGCTCATCCGCAGCTGCACATTCCTGTGATTTTAATGTAGCAAGTTTTTCATAATCCTTTTCTTCGCCATTTTCACGGGGAGCATTTTCTTCCTCAATCTGAGTTGAGATTTCCACAAGCTTTTTCTGTGTGCGTGCAATCTGAACCAGAATTGCGTTTTTAAGGTTGGCACGGCTTCCCGCCTCATCTATAAGGTCAATTGCCTTGTCGGGAAGAAAACGGTCGGTTATATATCTGCGTGAAAGATTTACTGCGGTGTTTATAACCTCGTCGGAAATCTTTACCTTGTGATAATCTTCGTAATATTTCTTTATTCCCCGAAGCACCTCAACAGTTTCTTCGGGCGAAGGCTCTTCAACCAGAACTGTCTGGAAGCGTCTTTCAAGTGCGGAATCCTTTTCAATGAATTTTCTGTATTCGGTAAGTGTTGTTGCACCGATTACCTGAATTTCACCACGT
>JAZNLD010000159.1:0-4549 GCA_045578925.1 Clostridia bacterium | reverse complement strand
TGGGCACGCGGGAACATATACTGAATCTTATTACACGACTCAATATACCACTCTGGAACATTATGTTCACGCATTTCCGCCTCATCCTCAGGCTTGAGCTTTTTACCTTTTCGTACCTGTTCCATGATTTTGAAAGCTCTTTCAGGTGGCAATTCACGATTTATGAGATAAATCATAATATCGTCACGGCAACAAATCGCATTACGAAGAGTACATATTCCTTTCTGGATAAGCAATTGTGCGTTATTTGTCCAAACATCAGTACCGTGGGAAAGTCCTGAAATACGGACAAGCTCACCCATTGATGTCGGTTTTGTGTCCACAAGCATCTGACGGACAAACTTAGTGCCGAATTCGGGAACTGCAAATGTACCCGTTTCGCTACCTATATCTTCGGGAGTCACTCCAAGAGCTTCTGTTCCGAGGAAAAGGCTCATTACATCCTTGTCATCAAGCGGAATCTTGGTAGGGTCTATCCCCGTAAGGTCCTGAAGCATACGGATCATTGTCGGGTCATCGTGACCAAGAATATCGAGTTTCAGCAGGTTTTCATCAATACTGTGATAATCGAAGTGCGTTGTTATAATACCGCTTTCCGCCTTTTCAGCCGGATGCTGAATAGGTGTGAATTCGTGAATATCGTGACCTTTAGGAAGAACGATAACGCCACCGGGATGCTGTCCCGTCGTGGTTTTTACATTCATTATGCCTTTTTTCAGACGCTCTACTTCAGCGTTGTGAACGTATGCACCTTTCTGCTCAAAATACTTTCTCACATAACCGTAAGCCGTTTTTTCAGCAACTGTACTTACCGTTCCGGCACGGAAAACATAGCCTTTGCCGAAAATTTCTTCCGTATATTTATGGGCACTTGACTGATTTTCACCGGAAAAGTTAAGGTCAATATCAGGCTGTTTATCACCCTTGAAGCCAAGGAATGTTTCAAAGGGAATGTTATGACCATCCTTCACATAAGGAGTGTTGCAGACAGGGCAATTCTTGTCAGGCATATCAAGACCGGAGTCATAATTTTCATCGTCAGTAAATTCAGTATGCTTACACGACGGACAACGATAATGCGGAGGAAGAGAATTAACCTCTGTAATCTGTGCACAATACGCCAAAAATGACGAACCTACGCTACCACGCGAGCCTACTACATACCCTTCCTCACGGGAATGCTTAACAAGAAGCCTTGCGATATTATAAAGGTCGGCATAGCCGTTACCGATAACACTTTTAAGTTCTCTTTGAAGTCTGTCTTCAATCAGTTCGGGCAAAGGATTTCCGTATAATCCTTCCGCAGTTTCACGGGCGATACGCTCAATATCTTCAGCACTTCCCTCAATTTTAGGCGGGAAATTCCCCTTGGGAACAGGGCGGATATTTTCTATCATATCGGCTATTTTGTTGGTATTTGTGACAACAATTTCGTACGCCTTTTCCTCGGGAAGATATGAAAATTCGTCGAGCATTTCGCGTGTTGTTCTGAAATACAAGGGGGCTTGCATATCGGCATCCTGATATCCCTGTCCTGCCTGCAGAATACGACGGAAAACCTCGTCACGCTTGCGTAGAAAATGAACGTCACCCGTTGCAACAACCATTTTTCCCATTTTATCTCCGAGCGCAATAACCTTGCGATTAAGTTCACAAAGGCCCTCACGGTCAGCCACCGTACCGTTACGCACAAGATACTCATTATTTCCTATCGGCTGTACTTCAAGGTAGTCATAATATGAGGCAATGCGTTCCAGTTCCTCATCACTTTCACCGTTCAAGACGGCGCGGAAAAGCTCGCCTGCTTCACATGCTGAGCCGAGAATAAGGCCTTCACGATGCGCGTCAAGAACATCGCGCGGTATGAGAGGTCTTTTATAAAAATGTTCAAGATTAGATGCACTTACAAGCTTATAAAGATTTTTAAGACCCGTCAGATTTTGTGCAAATATTATTATATGGTAACGCTTTGTTTCCCGACCAAGCTGAGAATCCTTTTCTATAAGATACCCTTCACATCCGTAGAGAATTTTAATAGTTTCGTCGGCAGTATGGAACGCTTCGGGGAATGCCTGAACACATCCGTGGTCCGTTATAGCAATTGCCTTGTGACCATATTTCATAGCCTGTTTAACAAGGTCTTTTGCACTTACAACGGCATCCATCGCCGATGATTTTGTATGCGCGTGAAGTTCTACTCGTTTTTCCTCTGCATCGTCCTTTTCTTTGGGAAGTTCATATGGAATAATATCACGTGCCATAACGGTAAGTTCGTGCGAGAAATTATCCATTTCCGCCTTACCTCGGACTGCGACCACGCCTGTTTTTTTAAGAGCACCCGTCACCTCTTCCGTCGCGGAGATCGGAACAAAGCATTTGCAGGTAACAGACGATGTATAATCGGTTATGTAGAAAGAAACTATTGATTTCTTGATTTTCGCAATTTCCCTGAAATCTATCCCGAAAACTTCACCACAAATCATACAGTTTCCCGTATAGTTATCAATTTCACTAATGTTTATAAGGTCATTTACAGGGAATGGTTTTCCAACAAGAGCACCTTCCGATGCAACAGAAACAATTTTTTTAGGTGCAGAGCTTTCCTTTTCCATATAGATAGGTTCAAGTTTCTTCTCAACGGTCATCTCGTCAACATCAAAGGCAACCTTTTTTTCAATGCCGAACCATTTTTTAAGAAGTGCAGAAATTTCCTTTCCTATACCTTCATCCTCGGCAAGTTCAAGATTTCCGTGGCGCAAAAATACTGTTACGCAATCTTGCTCGCAGTTCAAAATGCATCTGTCAAGAATTGCACGCCAAAAAGGATTTTGTGACAAAATTGCATCAATGCAATAATTCACAGAATCATTTTCATCTATCTTTTCAGTATTAAAAGAAAGGTTAAGTGTAAAATCGCCAAGCTTATAGCTGTCCTTCACAAGCTTTATAAACTTTTCCACTTCACTATATTCAAATATTGTATCCGACACAGCTTCGGCAGTAATTGCGCGACTATTTGCATCGGCTGAAATATTCAGTATCCTGACATTTTCCAAAGGCCCGGTGTATTGGGCGTTTGCAAATGCCTGACACAAAGTATAGTTCTGCATTATAATTCCTCTATTTCTTTCAAAAGCTCATCTACGGCTTTTTCAATAGGTATTTTTCTTATTGTCTGTCCGTGTTTAAAAAGGAGTGCCTCCCCTTTTCCGCAAGCGATACCGATATCTGCTTCTCTCGCTTCTCCGGGGCCATTTACGGCACAACCCATAACAGCTACTGTAATATTTTTGTCTATCGAGCAAACTTTCTCACTGATTTTATTGGCAACGGGAATCATATCAACCTGACATCTGCCACAGGTGGGGCAGCTTACAAACTGCACGCCGCCACGCAGATTAAGAGCGCGGAGAATTTCTATCCCTGCCACCACTTCACGCACGGGAGGTGCAGTGAGTGAAACGCGGAGGGTATCACCGATTCCGTCCAGAAGCAAACTTCCGATACCGATACTGTTTTTCACAATTCCGCCATATTCTGTACCTGCTTCGGTAACGCCTACATGAAGCGGATAATCTATCATATCGGCAATTTTTCTGTATGCACTTACCGTTGATTCTACGCTGCTGCTTTTTATAGAAAGAGCTATATCATAAAATTTACAATCTTCAAGAAGTTTTATATGCGAAAGCGCACTTTCGCAAAGAGCGTCTGGAGTCGGAGCGCCATATTTTTCAAGAATTTCTTTTTCGAGCGAGCCTCCGTTTACCCCGATACGTATCGGAATATTACGCGAGCCACATTCGTCGGCAACTGCTTTCACGCGGTCGGCAGAGCCGATATTTCCCGGATTTATACGAATTTTATCCACTCCGCCACGAGCACACTCGAGTGCAAGTCTGTAATCAAAATGAATATCGGCAACAATCGGGATTTCCACCTGTTTTTTGATTTCAGCTACGGCTTTTGCCGCAGTCATATCGGGGATTGCAAGGCGCACAATATCACAACCAGCCGCAGTAAGCTCCTTTATCTGGCAGACAGTGGCATCAATATTTCGTGTGTCGGTATTACACATAGACTGAACGCTGACAGGAGCAGCACCACCTACCAAAACACCGCCTATATTTATTTGTCTTGAAGTGCGTCTTTTCATAACAAATCACCTTTTTTTCATAAGTATATACATTTTATCATAAAATCACGCATAGGTAAAGAGCAAAATTCAAACAAAAAGAAGCGTGCCGCTTTACCCATTTCGCGTCCTGACCAGAATTTAAACAGACAAGTGCCACTCGCGAAAAAATACGTAATTTCCTATACTGAAAAAAAGAAGCGTGCCGCTTCACCCATTTCGCGTCCTGACAAAGTTTCAAACCAACAAATGTTACTTTTGAAAAAAACACACATTCCCATACTGAAAAAAAACACGGTGGCGTTTGCCACCGTGTCAGCGTGTCGATAAACCTATCGACGCGCTGGCAGACGAGGAAAAAGAAAGGTAAATCTGTTCAAGGCAAGCTCGTCGGCGTACGAGGGTACGGTAGAG
>JAZNLD010000158.1:0-13971 GCA_045578925.1 Clostridia bacterium | reverse complement strand
TCTTTAGCTGTTCTCTCGTTGAATTCTTTTGTGAACTGCACGATGTTAACACCATGCTGACCGAGAGCCGGACCTACCGGAGGAGCCGGTGTAGCCTTACCTGCGGGGATTTGCAACTTGATATAACCTGCGATTTTCTGAGCCATGGTTTGCACCTCCTTGAAAAAAATGTGGTAGTAACGAACGCACTTTGTGCGTCCTCCCATCTATAACAAGCTCATAGAGCTTATTAACAGATCCAGCCGAAATATACCGAAACCACGCAGTTTAGGGCGGGGTTGGATTATTCTCTTTCGGCTGATTATTCGAGCGGTTCAATCTGGTATGAGTCAAACTCAACCTGCATTTCGCGTCCGCCGAACATTGTAACCATAACGCTTATCTTGCGTTTTTCGGAATTAATTTCCATAACTTCGCCCATAAAGCCTTCCATACTGCCGTCAGTAATACGAACTGTATCGCCAACTTCAAATCCAAGGTCAACTACTGCGGTTTCTACACCGAGTCTTTCAACCTCTGCATCAGAAAGCGGAACGGGCTTGCTTCCGGGTCCTACAAATCCCGTACAACCACGGGTGTTGCGAACCACATACCAACTTTCGTCGGTCATTTTCATCTTTATAAATACATATCCGGGATAAATCTTTCTGGAAACGGTCTTCTTTTCACCCTTATCGTTTTCTTCAACTGCTTCCTCAACAGGAATGCACACATCGCCGATAAGTTCACCGAGACCGCGGTTTTCTACAGTTTTTTCAATACTGTCTTTTACCTTATTTTCGTAACCCGAATAAGTATGAGCAACATACCACTTAAATTCAGCACTCATAATATATCAGGCGAAGCGCCCTTCCTCCTTTTCAGAATAAATTAGCGAATGAAAAATACTTCAGCCAACTTAGTAAAGAGCGTATCGAGCCCAAATATTACAAGACCAATGATAACAAGCGCTGCAATAACAATCGTGGTGTTGTTCAAAAGCTGCTTCTTTGTAGGCCAAGTAACCTTCTTGAATTCAGATTTTGTACTCTTGAAAAACTTGCCTATGCGACGGAAAATGTTTTCCTTTTTTGTAGTTTCAGCCATTTACTTCACCTTCTATTACTTAGATTCTTTGTGTACAGTGTGCTTGCGGCAGAAAGGACAATACTTGTTCATTTCAAGTCTGTCAGGACTATTCTTCTTATTCTTGATAGTATTGTAGTTACGCTGTTTGCACTCTGTGCATGCCAATGTTATTTTAACTCTCATGAATTTGCGCCTCCCGAGTAAGATTTTCCCCGTTTTTTATGCACGTAAAAAAAGCCCTGCATAGCGAGGTAAGAATAATATACCACAAGGGTTTTTGTCTGTCAATATATTTTTTTGCGAAATTTGGAGTTTTTTCTTTGCACTGAAAATAAAGGTGGTTTTCAAGAAGAAAGTACTGTGTCTCTTCCTATATATAATAAGGATAGTTTTCTTGACGCTCTTCCGTTTGAAACAATGTCGCACTGCTTCACTACCGTTCGCATTACTCCTGTTTCTGCACAACCCTGCACCCTCGCTTTATCTGCCACCGGCAGCGCTCAGGCTCGGTTCCTTCTCAAGGTTCGAGCCCGTTGCACTTTGTTAAAAAAAGAAAAAAGCACCTACTTTTAAGTAAGTGCTTTATGGTGGGAACAATAGGGCACAGTCGCTTCGCGCCTTGACTGCTCGACGACCACTCGTTACCTCGCGGTGCCCGCCTTCGCACCAACTTCGCTAAAAACGATTATCAATCGTTTTCTTGACGCTCGTTGCCTTCTCAAGGTTCGAGCCCCTTATAATTTGTTTTAACAAAAGAAAAAAGCACCTACTTTTAAGTAAGTGCTTTATGGTGGGAACAATAGGGCTCGAACCTATGACCCTCTGCTTGTAAGGCAGATGCTCTCCCAGCTGAGCTATGCTCCCAAATGGTGACCCGTACGAGATTTGAACTCGTGTTACCGCCGTGAAAGGGCGGTGTCTTAACCGCTTGACCAACGGGCCAAATTATGGTAGCGGCGAGTGGGCTCGAACCACCGACCTAACGGGTATGAACCGTTTGCTCTAGCCAACTGAGCTACACCGCCACATATGAAGACTTTCGCCTGACACGTTGACTATTATAATATAGCGTCAGGCAAAAGTCAAGTATTTTTTTACTTTTTTTCAATTTATTTTAAAAGCTCGTCAATTGCCTCTAAATAACCGTCTGTTCCGTGGCCTGCAATCACCCTTTTGGAAGCGAGTGATATGTAGGAAAACCGGCGGAATTCTTCGCGCTTTGAAATCTCGCTGATATGAACCTCAACAGTAGGAATCCCCACGGTTTTAAGCGCATCCAGGATTGCCACACTTGTATGCGTATACGCGGCAGGATTTATTACTATGCCGTCAATTTTGCCATACGCCTCGTGAATTATGTCCACGATAGCGCCCTCGTGATTAGATTGGAAAAAATCTACCTCCACACCTTTTTCATCGGCATAACTTCTAATTTTTTCCACCAAATCGGCATAAGTTTCCTTTCCATAGATGTCAGGTTCTCTTACACCGAGCATATTCATATTCGGACCGTTTATAACAAGTATTTTCATATCAATCACCTTTTATTCAGCTCGTTTTCAATGAGCGCCAGAGTGTCTTCCTTCTTTTCTTGCGACTGCACTGTAAAGTCTGCTATTTTTTTATAAAGAGGATATCTTACCTCATACATATTCTCAAGGGTTTCAATTCCGCCCTGCGAAAGTGGTCTGCCACGTGTAGAGAGTGATTCCAGCGGTCTCTCAACAAAAACAACCGTTGAATTCTGGCGTATTGTATCAAGATTACGTTCACGCGTAACTGCGCCGCCACCCGTTGCAATAACGAGCCCGCTTTCCTTGCAGAGATTTTCAAGAACACCGCTTTCAATATTCCTCATATGTTCTTCGCCGTACCTCTGAATAAGCTCAGCGGGAGTTTCACCAAGTTTTGAAACCTCATCGTCACAATCAAAGAACGGACGATTCATTTTTTTTGCAAGGTTTCTGCCCGCAGTTGATTTTCCTGAGCCGGGCATACCGACGAGAATTATGTTTTTAGTTTTGTATTCAATGATTTTTTTTATGCTTGCAATTTCAGATTCGTCAACTTCGCGGTTTTCAAAAAGTTCACACGCTTTTTTAGCCTGTGCCACAAGCATGCCAAGACCGTTTGCAGTTTTTATGCCGAGCCTTTCTGCGTCCATAAGAAGTTTCGTTCTTGACGGATTATAAATAACATCAAGTACGGCTTCGCAGTTTTTGAAGTCGCCTATATTGACAGGGGATACAAGTGTGTTGGGATACATTCCCACGGGCGTTGCGTTAATGAGAATCTGTGCGCCAAGATATTTTTCAACATCGCCTGCGCGAAGTTCGGAAGAAGTTACCCTACGTACACTTTCAGCACCCATATCGGTGGCTACGCAGAAGGCGGTTTTTGCAGTACCACCCGTGCCTAAAATCACTACATCTTTGTTTTTCAGGTCGGCACCCGCCTCTTTTATCTCGTAGCAAAAACCGTAGTAGTCGGTATTATAACCATAGAGTTTTCCGTCTTTATTCACGATTGTGTTTACACTGCCTATTTTCTGCGCTTCAGGAGAAATATAGTCAAGGCAGGGCATTACCGTTTCCTTATATGGAATTGTAACATTGAGTCCGTCAAATTCCTTCTTCGTCAGGAAAGGGACAACCTCTTCTTCGGGAAGTTCCTTATACTCATAAGAATAATCGGAAAGTTCGTTGTGAATCGGTTTAGAAAAGGAATGTGACAATTTTTTCGCAATAAGGTAAATGTTCATTAAATCAGGCCTCTCTGTAGCTTCCGAGGTACTTTATATTCTGTTCGCCGAGTGAATATTCAAGAAGGTCCAAAATCGCAGGAAGTTTTTCAGAATATACCGAAACATCAATATCGAAATAGAACATGAATTCGAAATCGCTTTCCGGGATAGGACGGCTTTCAAGTTTGATGATATTGATACCGAGCGCATAGAAGTTCGCAATAACATTGTAAAGAGCACCTGCGCGGTGAGGAGTCTTGATAAGAAGGCTCGTTCTGTCAGCTCCGGGGTAGATTTCAAGATTTTTAGAGAAACAAATGAAACGAGTGTAATTGTTCTTTGTGTTTTCAATACCTCTTTTTATAATTTCAAGGTCGTACTGGCTTGCACAAAGTTCTGAAGAAATCGCCGCGATGTCGCATCGTTCTGATTCTGAAACCATCTGTGCGGCGATTGCTGTATTTTCACATTCTGTGATTTTAATATCCTTGTCGAGAGAAGAAAGGAAGTCGCTCGTCTGACCGAGTGCCTGAGGATGAGAGATAATTTCCTTAATATCTTCAAGCTTTACACCCTTTTTAACAAGGAGATTATGCTTGATCTGCATTTTTGTACTGCGAACGATACTGAAGTTGTATTTGCTCATAAGGTTGTAAACCTGAGTAACACTACCTGCACTACTGTTTTCAAGCGGAACTACGCCGTATGCACAAAGTCCACTCTTCACAGCCTGGAATACCGCTTCAAAAGACTGACAGTACATAAGAGAAGGCTTTTCAAAGATTTTCTGACAAGCGGCGCTTGAATGTGCGCCCTCTACACCCTGACAGGCAACAACTGCTTTTTCAGGAAAAAGAGGATTTGTTTTTTCAATTGAATTTATAATAGCACTTGAAAGACCTGACTTTGGTGCTATAGATTTACTCTGGTAATTACGGCTGAGTTCAAGAATTGAGCTGTAAAGTCTTCTTGTGTAATCGCCGAATTCTTCACCTGCGGTTTCTTCAACTTTCGTTAAAAGTTTACGTTCTCTTTCTGTATCGCAAACTGCTTTACCTGTTTCTTTTTTAAGCTGTGCAATTTCTTTTGCCACATACATTCTCTTGACGAAAAGTTCTACGAGTTCATTGTCAATGCTGTCTATTTCTGCTCTGTATTTTTCAATATTCATTTTTAATCAACCTTTCATAAAATTACGTTCGCCGCAACTACTGCCGCTGCCGCTTCAACGCACGCTACTGCGCGCTTTACTATACATGGATCGTGTCTTCCGTTTATAACAATTTTTGTGTTTTCCATTTTGTTAAGATCAATGGTTTGTTGCTCCTTGGAAATTGATGGTGTAGGCTTAAACGCCACGCGGAATATTATTGGCATTCCGCTTGCGATACCTCCGAGGATTCCACCGTGGTTATTTGTTATGGTAACTGGTTTTCCTTCCTTAACCGTAAAGGCATCGTTATTTTCGCTGCCACGGAGTTTTGAGGCTTCAAACCCGATACCGAATTCAACGCCCTTCACCGCAGGGATTGCAAACATTGCCGCAGAAATAAGACTTTCCCAACCGCCGAAAAATGTGTTTCCCACACCTGCAGGAACGCCTGTTATAACACATTCAATCGTTCCGCCGATGCTGTCACCATCCATTTTCGCCGCGAGGATTTCTTTTTGCATTTCCTCACCCTTGGCATCGTTTATGACAGGAAATTCCTTATCCCCCACAAAATCTTTTTCGCTCACTGTTGTGGGACTAAATCGGTCATCATAAACATTTTTTATAGATGCGATGTGCGCGCCGATATGAATCCCCTTTTCCTCAAGGATTTGCTTGCAGATACCGCCCGCAATACAAAGAGGAGCTGTCAGTCTGCCTGAAAACTCACCACCGCCCGCCATGTTGTAGTCTGCACCATACTTTGAATACGCCGCAAAGTCTGCGTGACCAGGGCGGGGAATTCCCCTGAGATTATCGTAATCGTTTGAGCGTTTGTTTGTGTTTTTAATTATCGCACGAAGTGGCTCATACGATATTATTTCGACCTTGTCTGATTCTTTTCGTGAGGTTGAAAACTTATCTCTGCCCGGGGCGCGACGAAGCATGAAGGAAGAAAGTTTTTCTTCGTCAACCTTAAAGTCCTTGGGGAGTCCGTCAATTATGACGCCGATTTCTTCGGAGTGAGATCTGCCGAAGATGGATATTTTGATTTTTTCGCCGAAGTTAAAGCTCATCGCATATGCCCCCTAACATTCTGAATTTTTCATAGAAGTCTGCGTAGGATTTTTCTACTGCCAACGCATTTTCTATAACAACATCCCCTTCGCATATAAGCGATGCGATTGCCGTACTCATTGCAATACGGTGGTCGTTTGCGCTGTTGACTATACCGCCTTTGAGAGATGTGCCTGTTACATATATATTATTTTTGTCAAATCTTATTTTCCCGCCGAGCGATGAAATCATATCCGCGGTAGTTTCAACGCGGTCGCTTTCTTTCATTCGGAGTCTTTGTATGTTTTTGAAAACTGTTTCGCCTTCCGCCGCGGTTGCTGCAACTGCAAGAATCGGAACAAGGTCGGGAATGTCGCTGCAATCAATTTCTGTTCCTTCAAGTTTTGATTTTGAAACTGTTACTTTATCTCCATCACGCGATATTGAAGCGCCCATTTTTGAGAGTATGTCGACGATGGCTCTATCGCCCTGAGTTGTGTTTTCAAAGAGCGATGAAACCTCTATCCCCTTCTCGCTTGAAATAGCTCCTGCCACGAGGAAAAACGCGCCGTTTGAGTAGTCGCCCTCTGCCTTTATAGTGTCGGGTGAGGTGTATTTCTGCCCACCTTGTATAATAAAGGAAGTATCTTCTTTTTCAACCTTTATTCCAAATTCATTCAGAGTATCAATTGTAATATTTATATAGGAAGCACTTTCAATCGGTGTAGTACACTTGATTTTTCCTCCGCCGATAACACCGAGTGCAAGAAGAAGTCCCGTTATGAACTGACTGCTGATATTTCCCGCGATTTCAAACTCGTCACCTGTAAGCTTCCCCTCGATAGTACAAGGAAGACAGGTGTCGCCGTAGCTCACCTTGACGCCGTGTTTTTCAAGTGCTTCGCAAAGCGGAAGAAGCGGCCTTTTTCCAAGTCTTTCCGCACCGACAAATGTACATTTTCTGCCGAGTGCCGCCGCAAGCGGAAGCATAAACCTGAGTGTTGAGCCACTTTCGTTACAGTCAAGGATACATTCTCCGTCGGGTTCCTGAATCGGATGCACCGTTAAAATTCCGTCCTCATAATCTATCTTTGCCCCGAGTGATGTAAGACACGAAATTGTCGCTTTTACATCCTTTGCGAAAGAAGATGTGATGATTTTAGTCGGTTTTTCCGACATCGACGCGCAGATAAGTGCGCGGTGCAGACGGGATTTTGACGCAGGAGCGTTTATTTTCCCATTAAGTTTTGAAGGTGAAAGTTTAACCTTCATCTTATTCCATTCCTTCCCTTACTAAACAAAGAAGTTCATCCATTGTTATTTTTACGATTTCACATTCTCCCATTTTTTGGGAAACGATGAGGTTTACCCTACCTGCATCGGCTTTTTTATCCTTTTTAGCTCGCTCCACGATTTCTTCGGGAGTGTATGGGCATTTTGTTTCAAGGCCAAATTCAGAAAGCATTTTAGAGAGTCTTTCAAGAAGTTCTTCACACTTGTACGCTTTTGTCACGATATACATACCCATCGCTACACAACGGCCGTGAGAAATACTATACCCGGAAAGCGATTCAATCGCGTGACCTATCGTGTGACCGTAATTGAGAATCTGCCTGATACCGCCTTCAAATTCATCGGCATTTACAATATCGCGTTTTATTTTCACGCATCTCTCTACGATTTCTTCTATATCTGCATTTTCGCAGATAAGTTTTTCAAGTCCTTCGCCACGGATAACGGCATATTTTATGACTTCCGCCATACCGTCGGCAAAGTATTCTTTCGGAAGAGTTTCAAGCACATCACGGTCAAATATAACCATTGACGGCTGATGGAAAGCACCTGCGAGGTTTTTTCCGTAGGAAAGATCAATTCCAGTTTTTCCGCCGACGGAGGAATCCACCGCCGCAAGAAGTGTTGTCGGAATCTGTATGAACTTGATTCCTCGCATATAGGTAGCCGCGCAAAATCCCGTCATGTCCCCCGTAACGCCACCGCCGAGGGCGATAAGCGTATCTTTTCTGCTGAGTCCGTTTTCCGCAAGATAGTTAAGGATTTTTATATAGGTATCGGAGTTTTTGGATTGTTCTCCTGCAGGGAAAATGTACTCCGAGGCGTCTATGTTCACTTTTGCAAGTGACTTTCTAACTCGCTCCATATAAAGCGGTGCGACATTGGTATCGGAAACTATTAAAACCTTGCCGTCTCCGACTATATCTCTCACAAGCTCGCCCGTGCGGTCAAGCGCACCCTTTTCTATTATAATGTCGTATGTTTTTGAAGCATTTACTGTGACTTTTCTCATAATCAACCAATACTTTCTTTTATTTTTGTTCCTTCCGCAAGGATTTTTATTAGTTCCTCACGGTCTCCATTTTTAATGGCGTCGTCATATTTTTGAAGTTCTTTTATAAGATTTTCTATTTCAAATGATATGTTATCGCTGTTCTCCAGAAAAAGCTCGGCCCACATTGTCGGATTCAGCTTTGCAACTCTTGTCAAGTCGCGGTAGCTTCCCGCTGAAAAGCCCTTGTGAACTTTTGCGTTGGGACTTTTCACATATGCGTTTGAAACGATGTGTGCAAGCTGTGATGTGAATGCAATAATTCTGTCATGCTCCTCCGCCGTACTTACGGTAATGCTTTTAAAGCCAGCCTTCATAAGAATTTTTTTGATATTTTCAAGAGTTTCAATAGTTTCGTTTTTGCGAGGCACAAGAACCATTGATGCACCCGAGAAAAGCGATGCTCGTGCATACCTGAATCCTGAAAACTGTGTGCCTGCCATTGGGTGACCGCCCATAAAGCAGAATCCGTATTTTTCAGCAAGTGCAAATCCGACTTCGCAGATGTTCTTTTTCGTGCCCCCGCAATCAACGACCGTTGCACCTTTTGAGATAAAGGGCGCATATTCACGGAGGAATTCCTCAGTCGCTTTGGGGTAAAGCGCAACGAAGATTGCTTCGCATTCGCCTATATTTTCTTTTGTAAGAACCTCATCCATCGCGCCTTCAAGCCTTGCCCGTGCGCGAGTTTCTTCGTCGCGATCAAGGCCGTACAGCGTCATATCTTCCTGTTCGGAAAAAGCCTTTGCAAAAGAACCGCCGATAAGTCCGAGTCCAACTACTGCTATGTTCATTTTTATCACCTTACTTCAAAGCTTCAAGAACCTTCTTTACCGCCGCCGCAGTATCCTTGAACTGATCGGGCGTAAGTGACTGCGCACCGTCACAAAGGGCGCGTTGGGGATTGTTATGCACCTCTATCATAAGGCCGTCTGCACCTGCAGCTGCTGCTGAAAGAGCAAGAGGCTTAACAAGTCTTGCAATACCGCAGGCGTGACTGGGGTCAACGACTACAGGAAGATGGCTGAGTTCATGAAGAAGCGGAACGGCTGAAATATCAAGTGTATTTCTTGTTGCGGTTTCATAAGTTCTGATACCGCGTTCGCAAAGGATGATGTTTTCGTTACCCTCGCTCATAACGTATTCCGCACTCATAAGAAGCTCCTTCAGCGTATTCGCAAGACCGCGCTTGATAAGGATGGGTTTTTTAGTCTTGCCGAGCTCTTTAAGAAGCTCGAAGTTCTGCATATTTCTTGCACCGACCTGAATAACGTCAACATCTTCAAAGAGGTGAATATGGTCAGCACTCATAATTTCGGTTACGATGGGAAGACCTGTTTCCTTTTTAGCCTGAACGAGAAGTTTAAGTCCGTCTTCACGCATACCCTGGAAATCATAGGGTGATGTTCTGGGTTTGAATGCACCGCCACGGAGAAAGTCTGCACCTGCTTCCTTAACAGCCTTTGCAACTTCAACAATCTGCTCCTCGCTTTCAATCGAGCAGGGACCTGCGATTATACCGAAGTGTCCGCCACCGATTTTTGCATTCTGACAATCGATAATTGTACTTTCAGGGTGAAACTTTCTGTTGGCATTTTTGAAAGGCTCGGTTACGCGTGTAACCTGAGATACGATGTCAAGTCCTTCGAGAAGTTCTGTATCTATACGGCTTGTGTCACCGATAAGCCCTAAAACAGTCTGGTATTCACCCGCAGAAATATGCACACGCACATTCTGACTCTCAATCCATGATACAAGATTGTCAAATTGTTCCTTTGCCACATTGTTGTTTACTACTACTATCATTTCTACCTCTCCTTATCGTCCTTTAAAGGCGTTAAATAAAAATAAGCCCTGTAGTGATTTTCACTGCAGGGCTATTAAAACACTCTCTTAATTATTTGCAGCACAAATCACTTTTACTTTTAAAAATGCTAAAGTAAAAGTAATAATATGCAGCTGCAAATACAAATAAGCTCATGTCTTTTCTCCTTTGTTAATTCTTGAGATTATGATAGCACCATGTATCCGCAAATGTCAACACATATTTCTGCTTTTACTCTTTTTGGCATATTTTCGTGAAATTTTCAATTTTTACACAGCAAAAAAAATGATATTTTCATTACTTATTCATATCCGTGGGCGAAATTCCGTAATGCATTTTGAAAACTTTTCCAAAATACAGCGGGTCCTTATATCCTACCGCCAGTGCAAGCTCCTTCACGCTTACAAAGTCACCGCTGTCTATGATTGATTTGGCGTGTGTCACGCGTTTTTCCATTACATAGCTTTTCGGAGATTTTCCGAATTTTGAAATAAATATTTTTCTGAAATACGTATCCGAAACACCGCAGAGTGTATGAAGCCGCGAAATTTCAAGTTCGGGATCATACATATTCTTTTTCAGGTAATCAACGGCAGGTATTATTATATGAAGCTTCTTCTTTTCCTGATAGCTGATGTTTTCAAGATTAGTAATATAGGAAAGAAGATTGTACACAACGGAAATGCACTTGTACTTTTCGGACGGTGTGCCGAATTTCCAGTTTTCCGCAAACTGATTCATCAGGAAGTCTGCCTCAAAAAAATCACCGAGAGAAAAACAAACGGGCTTGATTCCATTGAAATCACCGCTTAGATTTATCATGGTGCGTTCACTTTCTTCTATACCTTCAACCCTGTATTCATAGGTTGTATCCCGCGGAAGAAATATCATTTCCCCTGCATTTACAGTAATTGTTTTATCTTCAAAGATATATTTCATAGAGCCGCTTACCCTTATACTGAAGCTGCTCATTTTCCTTTTCTTAGTTATTCCCGAAGCCTTGCTGACCTGATTAACAACAGACTCCACTTTTAAATTTTCTATATTCCCAAACATACAATATCACCTTTTTTCGGTATGATGTCACATTATTATAGTATCATATAATTTTGTATTTTCAATAATTTTGTTTCAAAATTTCTATATTGTTTCAAAATTTCTATTTACAAACTCATTTTTTGTGTTACAATATTTCGCGTTGATTAAAATTTGGAGATGTTTATTATGGAACAAAAGGAAACAAAATTTGACTATATGTGGGTCATTATGGGACTTGCATTTCTTATGGTGGCAACGGGCCTTGGCCTTTGCAGTGGTGGTCGTTCAAACTATCTCACAGCAATTTGTAAGGCGCTTGACTTAAAGCGCGGTGCGTTTGCAATCAACGATACTATAAGGTATGTAACAACAACCATCGCTAATATACTTTTTGCGAAAACTGTTTCGAAGTTCAAAACGAAAAAGCTTATCGTTGTAGGATTTATGTGTCTTATCTGTTTTGCATTTATAAACTCAATTACCACGCATCTTATCGGCTTCTATCTCGCAAGTATATTCCTCGGAATCGGTCTTTGCTGGACCGGAACAACAATGGCGAGTACGGTTGTAAATCTGTGGTGCACAAAAAACAAAGGTGCATTCACGGGCGCAATTCTTGCCGCTAACGGCATCGGCGCGGCTATTGCTATTCAGGCGCTCTCACCCATTATTTTTGAAGAGGGTAACCCCTTCGGGTATCAGAAATCCTACCGTATTGTTTGTATCGTACTTGCAATAGTTCTTGCACTTTTTTTATTCCTTTATCGCGAAAAGGAAATTGAACCCGGCACACAGGTAGGCAAAAAGAAAAAGGCACGCGGTGCAGGGTGGGTTGGCATGAAGTACAAAGATGCTGTCAAAAAGCCCTACTTTTATGTGGCTCTCGTTTGTATGTTCTTCATCGGTATGTATCTTCAGGGTCTCGGCGGTATTGCAACACCGCACCTCTACGATGTCGGTATTCCCGTGGCAACCGTTGCTACAATCAGTAGTCTTGCCAGTCTTCTTCTCACTTTCGGTAAGTTTTCATCAGGATTTATGTATGACAGACTCGGAATGAGAATTACAATGAATATATGCTATGCTTGTTCATTCATTTCTCTTGTCAGTCTTATCTTTGTGGACAATTCAAAAGCCGGTATATGTCTGGCCTATATGAGAGGTATTTTCAGCACACTTGCACTACCGCTTGAAACAGTTATGGTACCGCTTTTCGCAAGCGACCTTTTCGGCAACAGATGTTTCGGCAAAACAGTTGGTCTTTTCGCCGCTGCAAGCACAGCAGGTTTTGCAGTAGGTGCTCCCCTCGGAAATATTATCTTTGACTTTTTCGGAAGCTATAATGTTGCGTTTGCAATCTTCGGTGGAGTTGCACTTTTCGTAACTGTTGCAATGCAGTTTGTTTTAAGTGCCTCAAACCGTGACAGAAAAATAATCGAAGAAAAAGAAAGAGAAAAAGAGCTGGCAAAAGCCGCTTCACCCATCTCGTGTACTGACCAGAATTCAAACTGACAAAGGTTTCTTGCGATGAAACACGCAATTTCTTTTACTGTCAAAAAGGCAAGTTTCTCATAAATTGAGAAACTTGCCTTTCTTTATTCGTCTATATTTTCGCTTCTGTTACTGAGTGTTACGGCAAATTCTTTTTCATTATATCCGTTTTCCGAGGGAACAAAAGCAATAACTTTTACCTTTTCGCCCTCTTTATAATACTGCAGCCTTTCCTGAAGCTGTGCTATAGTTGAAACAGCATATCCGTCAAACTTTGTGATTACATAGCCTTTTCTTATACCTGCCTTATCTGCGGCAAGACCTTCTGAAACTGAGCTTACAAACACGCCGACGGGAATTCCGAATGTCTGGTTTTCTTCACTTGTAACATCGGCACCTGTAATTCCGAGGAAGCCCTGCTTCTTTTCGTCTACCTTGTCACGGGTCTGTCTTACCATAAGGTCGTCGATAATTTCCTCAACATCAGTAATCGGGATGGCATAACCCATACCCTCAACACCTGTTGTAGCAATCTTTGCAGAATTGATACCGATAAGGTGTCCATTCATATCAAGAAGCGCACCGCCACTGTTACCGGAATTGATTGCGGCATCGGTCTGGATAAATGAGTTTGACACAGTTGCACTTCCGTCAGAGTTTTCCATAGTAATCTTTCTTCCGGTTGCGCTGATGATACCCGTTGTAACTGACTGACCATAGCCGAGAGCGTTACCGATTGCAACGACCTGGTCGCCTGCCTTAAGGCTTGTAGAATCACCGATTGTGGCAATTTTTATTTCCGCAAGAACATCCGTGGGAATATCCTCAAGCTTTATCGCGATTACCGCAAGGTCCTTATCTGCGTCATAGCCCTTTACAATTGCGGTAGGGATGTCTTCTCTTTCAAGAGAGTCTGCATTTTCCTGATTTTCAAGCTTCTTCTCAACTGAGCTGAAAACCACGCGGAGCTCTTTTGAATTATCTACAACGTGGTGATTTGTAACGATAAGAAGCTCGGTGTCGTTTTTACCTACAATAATACCGCTTCCTGTCGATGTGCTTTCCTGTGAATATCTGCCGAAAAATGTCATAACATCGGAAACACTGCGATTTGTTATCGCAACAACCGAGGGCATACATTCATCAACGATTTTTGAAATATTGCTCTGCGGAGAATTCTTATCGTCCGCTTTGCTTAAAGAGATTTTTGTAGTCTGTATATCAATAAGCGGAGCAGAAAGTCTGCTTGCAAG
>JAZNLD010000157.1:0-2674 GCA_045578925.1 Clostridia bacterium | reverse complement strand
GAATATACTGTAGATGGCACAATCGTTCGTGGTCTTGACTACTACACCAAAACAGTATTTGAATTCAAGACAGCTCTTTCCGGTACTGCAGGTACAGTTTGCGGTGGCGGAAGATACGACGGACTTATTGAACAGTTAGGCGGTGCGCCTACTCCCGGTATTGGTTTTGCGATGGGTATTGAAAGAATTCTCCTTGCTCTTGAAGAAGCAGGCACAATGCCTGAACTTACCGATGTGCCTGATATATATATCGCAAACATCGGCGAAGAAACAAAGCTTTTTGTAACTTCACTTGCCGACAAGCTCCGTAAGGAAGGATTAAAATGCGAAAGAGATTTGTGCAGTCGTTCTCTTAAGGCGCAGATGAAATATGCCGACAAATGCGGTGCACGATACAGCATGGTAATTGGTGGCGATGAAGCCGAAAAGAAATGTGCAACACTTAAAAACATGGCAGAAAAACAGCAGTTTGAAGTTAGTCTTGAAAATCTTGACGAGCTTATTAAGATAGTGAAGGAGTAATAAAATGGATACAATCAAAGGATTAAAAAGAAGTTTTATGTGCGGAGAACTCCGCGAAGAACATATCGGACAGAGTGTTACCCTTATGGGTTGGGTTGCCAAGGCGAGAAATATGGGCGGTCTTGTATTCGTTGACATCCGTGACAGAAGCGGTATCTCACAGATCGTTTTTGAGCCTGATAACGCACCGCTTCAGGAAAAAGCTGCAGAGCTTCATATGGAGTATGTAATCGCAGTTACAGGTAAGGTAAGAATGAGAAGCAACATCAATGAAAACATTCCTACCGGCAAGGTTGAAATTGAAGCAAGTGAGCTTCGTATTCTTAACACCTGCGAAGTTACACCCTTCGTTGTAACAGACGATGTTAAGGCAGGTGAAGACCTTCGTCTTAAGTACCGTTACCTTGACCTTAGAAGACCTACTCTTGTAAATACACTTCAGCTTCGTCACAGAGTAACACAGATTGCAAGAAGATACTTTGATGAGAACGGCTTCCTTGAAATTGAAACACCTATTCTTACAAAGAGTACACCCGAAGGTGCGCGTGACTACCTTGTTCCCAGCCGTGTGTATCCCGGCAACTTTTTCGCTCTCCCCCAGTCACCCCAGCAGTATAAGCAGCTTCTTATGCTCGGTGGTATGGACAGATATATTCAGATTGCAAAATGTTTCCGCGATGAAGACCTTCGTGCTGACCGTCAGCCCGAATTCACACAGATTGACCTTGAAATGAGCTTCGTTGATGAAGACGATGTTATGAATATGAATGAAGGTTTCCTCAAGAGAGTATTTAAGGAAGCTCTTGATTACGATGTAACTCTTCCCCTTCCCAGAATCACATGGCAGGAAGCGATGGACAGATTCGGCAGCGACAAGCCCGATACAAGATTCGGTCTTGAGCTTTGCGATATGAGTGACCTCTTTGAAAACTGCGGTTTCAGCGCATTTGCTGATACGGTTAAAAACGGTGGTACTGTAAGAGCCATCAATGCAAAGGGACTTTCAGACAAGCTTACAAGAAAGACACTTGATAACCTTGTTGAATTTGTTAAGACATATAGGGCAAAGGGTATGGCTTGGCTTATCGTGGACGAAAACGAAATCCGCGGTTCAATTGCAAAGTTCTTCTCTCCCGAAGAGCTTCAGGCTATCGCCGATAAGGCTGATGCCAAGGCAGGCGATGTTATTCTCTTTGTTGCAGACCTTAAAGCAAGCGTTGTTTATGCATCACTGGGTGCACTGCGTTGTGAAATCGCAAAGAGATTTGACCTTATTCCCGAAGGTATGTTCAATCTTCTTTGGGTTACTGACTTCCCGCTTCTTGAGTATGATGAAGAAGAAAACCGCTACGTTGCTATGCACCATCCCTTCACATCTCCCAAGGATGAGGATATTGAGCTTCTTGATACAGACCCCGGCAAGGTTCGTGCAAAGGCTTATGACATTGTTCTTAACGGTTACGAGCTCGGTGGCGGTAGCATCCGTATTTATGATGCTGATATGCAGCAGAAGATGTTTGAAACACTCGGCTTTACTCCCGAGCAGGCACAGGAAAGATTCGGTTACCTTCTTAACGCATTCCGTTACGGCACACCTCCTCACGGCGGTCTTGCATACGGTCTTGACAGAATTGTTATGCTTATGGCAGGTGCTGATTCAATCCGTGATGTTATCGCATTCCCCAAGGTTAAGGACAGTGGTGAGCTGATGATTCAGTCACCCGACGTTGTTGACCAGAAACAGCTTGATGAACTTGGTCTTGCTATTGTGAATGGCGTAGACCGTTTTGCAAATGCGGAATGAAGGAGTACGATAGTTTGATTACCGACATAGACGAAATTATAAGTTTATTAGTTTCAATCACAAAAACAATTAAGTATGCAGAATCCAAGGAAAAGAGTACAGAATAAAATCATTCCGTATTCCGCACTCCGTATTCCGCATTCTCAAAGGAGGAGCGAGAGAGTTGAGCGCAATTATTAAATTCGTGGAGCCTTGCAGTATTGCCGAGGAAATCGGTCTTGAAGCAGGCGACACAATTCTTGAAATAAATGATACGGAAATTAAGGACGTGCTTGACTACCGCTATCTTATAAACGATGAATTTATAACACTTAAAATTCTGACAAAGCAGGGCGAAGAGGTTGAGGT
>JAZNLD010000156.1:0-4994 GCA_045578925.1 Clostridia bacterium | reverse complement strand
GGTACAAAGGGTATCATCCATGGCTATTCAAGCTACGTCCTTCAGGACGAAAACGGAGAACCGCTTCCCGTATATTCAATCGCAAGTGGTCTTGATTACCCCGGTGTGGGTCCTGAGCACGCTCATCTTCGTGATATGGGTCGTGTGCATTACGAAACCGTTTCTGATGAAGAAGCTATGGAAGCATTTTTCCTTCTTTCAAGATATGAAGGTATTATCCCCGCTATTGAAAGTGCTCACGCAGTTGCGTATGCAATCCGCTATGCAAAAGAGCATAAGAGTGGTTCAATCCTTGTATCACTTTCAGGCCGTGGCGATAAGGATATTGACTATGTTTACGAAAACTACGGCTGCGGTGAAAAATTCAAACTTGATTACGACGTAAAGTAAAATAAAAGTGGGAATTCGTTTATTCGAATTCCCACTTTTTACTTATAGGATTAAATAGAACTTTATGTTAAAATGTTCTGCGCTAAGTCCTCTGCATATCTTACAGCTTCCATGGCATCTTTTGCGTACTTATCTGCACCAATCTGGTCTGCATATTCCTGTGTAAGTACCGCACCACCAACAATTACTTTGCATATCGGGGCTTCTTTGCGAAGAAGTTTTATAGTTTCCTCCATCGCAGGAACAGTTGTTGTCATAAGTGCACTCAAACTTACAATCGGTGCATTTGTTTCCTTTGCCTTTTCTACGATTTTTTCAGGAGGAACATCTTTTCCAAGGTCATACACCACAAAACCGTAATTTTCAAGGAGAAGCTTTACAATATTTTTACCTATATCATGAATATCTCCCTTGACGGTTGCAATTACGACACCGCATTTGTTCTTGGATTTTTCCCTGGGCATCACGGTTTTTATTTCTTCAAAAGCCGCCTTTGCCGCCTCCGCGCTCATTAAAAGCTGTGGAAGATAAACGGTCTTTTTCTCAAATCCTTTACCTACGATATTAAGTGCGGGAATAATCTCGCCTTGAACTATGTCAAGGGGATTTGTTGTCGCAAGCATTTCCTTTGTAAGAGATGCTGACTGCTCGCGAAGTCCCTTTACAATAGCATTCTGCAGGGAAGAAGACTGCTCCTGTAACGATACCGCTTTTGCAGAGGCCTGCGTTATAACAGTTTCTGTAACTGTTTCGGAAAATGAAATGTAATCCGCGCAGTTTTCGTCAAGACCCATAAGCGCACAGAATGAATAATATGCTTGAATCATTGCGGAAGAATACGGATTCATAATAGCCGCAGAAAGCCCGCCTTGCATAGCAAGTGAGAAAAATGCACTGTTAATCGCATCGCGGTGAGGAAGGCCAAACGAAACATTGGAAACACCGAGTGATGTGTGTACTCCAAGCTTTGTTTTTATCATATTAACCGCGCGCAAAGTTTCCTTCGCCGCATCAGGATCGGCACTTATAGTAAGTGTCAAAGGGTCAAATATAATATCCTTTTTATCTATTCCGTACTTATTAGCCTCGGCAAGTATCTTTTCGGCAATAGCAAATCTGCCTTCAGCAGTATCGGGAATACCGCTTTCGTCAAGGGTAAGTGCCACGATAACACCGCCGTATTTTGCGGCAAGAGGGAATATGGCATCCATACTTTCTTTTTTTCCGTTTACGGAATTTATCATTGCCTTACCGTTGTATCTGCGAAGAGCACACTCCATAGCAGATGTATCTGCCGTATCAATCTGAAGAGGAAGATTTGTAACAGCCTGAAGCTCGCAAACTGCATCTTTAAGCATCTGTGCCTCATCAA
This sequence comes from Clostridia bacterium, assembly GCA_045578925.1. Lineage (GTDB taxonomy): Bacteria > Bacillota > Clostridia > UMGS1883 > UMGS1883 > UMGS1883. The sequence goes on along the minus strand of JAZNLD010000156.1, from coordinate 3,232 downwards.
TTTCAGGAAGACCGACATTTACATCAAGGATGTGAACACCCTTTTCCTGTTGTGAAATACCTTCGTTTAAGATATAATCCATATCTCCGTTTTTGAGAGCTTCCTTAAACCTCTTTTTACCTGTGGGGTTTATTCTCTCGCCGATGAGAATCGGTTTTTCATTAAATTCTACTGCATGAGTATACGATGAAACGCAGGTTATATTCTTCTTTTCAAGAGCCGCGGGTTCAAGTCCTGCCACCTTGCCTGAAAGTGCCTTTATATATTCGGGAGTTGTTCCACAGCAGCCGCCTGCAATACGAACGCCTTTTTCAATGAGCATCTTCACATCTTCGCTGAATTCTTCGGGCGAAACATCGTAAACAGTTTTGCCGTCTTCAACTCTGGGAAGACCTGCGTTCGGCTTTAATATTACGGGAACAGATGACTTTTCAAGGTATTCTTCAGCCACTTTAGAGAGTGCCTTTGGGCCAAGTGAACAGTTTATACCGATAGCATCAGCACGCATTCCCTCAAGCATTGCAACCATCGCCGACGGGGAAGCACCTGTCATCAGTTTGCCATCCTCACCATACGCGTTTGAAACAAAAACGGGAAGGAGTGAATTCTCCTTTGCCGCAAGAAGTGCCGCTTTAGTTTCATAGCTGTCACTCATTGTTTCAATGAAGATAAGGTCAACGCCGTATTTTACACCAAGTTTAATGGTCTGTGCGAAAACATTTACCGCTTCTTCAAAATCAAGGTCGCCATAAGGGGCAAGCATTCTGCCGCTTGGGCCGATGTCAAGAGCAATCCATTTTTCGCTTTCTGAAGAAGACTCTTCTCGCGCACGCTTTGCGTTTTCAACTGCTGACTTTACGATTTCGTCAAGCTCTTCGGGAGAAAACTTCAGTATGTTTGCGCCAAAAGTATTGGTGTTTATAACATTACTTCCTGCATCGAAATAATCGCGGTGAATTCTGGTGATAACATCGGGATGTGAAATATTCCACCTTTCGGGAAATTCACCGGGCAGAAGTCCCTCTTTCTGAAGAAGTGTTCCCATACCTCCGTCAAGAATTATTAAATTGTCCTTTAAGTAGTCTTTTATATTCATAACTACCTCCTGAATAAACAGTTGGTTTTATTGCAATTTTCACAGTTGTGGCCATCACTTTCCCTGCAGTCGGATATTCCGACAATTGCCGTAACGGATTTTGAAGGACTCATAACAAGGCTTTCATTAAGTGTCAGACCAATTTTGCGGTAAGGGTCTAAAACTGCGAAAATTTCCTTTTGAATTTCAAGGGGGAAATCCCCGTAACCGGGACTGAAACGAGCGGTTATATTCCCGTAATCCTTTTTCATATCAGCGCAGAACACATCACATAGAGCTTCAATTCTTTCCGTCCCTATTGCCTGAAACATCAATGCTTTAGACGGGGAAATACGGCTGTATTTTGAAATCAGGCGGTCAAGCTCAATTCCGATTGTCGCACCAAAAAGGATGTAGCTGTGTGCATTTTCAAGCCATTTTGAAAGGCTTTTTGAAGGTGCCTTTGTAAATGATAGGTCTACCTCGTCACCCTTTTTTGAAAGAGGGAAAACTCCGTAACACACTTTGTATGTAAATATGCCGTCGGCTTCTTTCAGACATTCTTCCATAAGTGCCTCTATTTCAGATGTAGCCTTGCAGGTTCCTGAGTAACGAAGTATTTCGCTCTTCCTAAAAGGTGGGGCAGAGTATGTTTTGGTAAATATATTCATCATAATGGAGTTATAATATCTGACAGATTGCTTTGTATTGCCTCTGCAACAGCGGGGTTATTCATAGAATAAACATGAACATTTGTAATTCCGTTTGCAAAAAGGTCAATTATCTGATCTGTCGCATACGCAATACCTGCCTGCATCATCGCTTTGGGTGAAGAGCCGAATTTATCAACAAGACTCTTAAACCTCTGCGGAATAAATGAACCTGAAAGATGTATTGCTCGATCCAGCTGATTGGCATTAGTGATAGGCATAATTCCGGGAATAACGGGAACAGTTATGCCTGCCTCACGGATTTTATAAAGAAAGTTATAAAGAAGATTGTTGTCGAAAAACATCTGTGTGGTAAGGAATTCGCAACCTGCATCAACCTTTTCCCTGAGGTACTTAATATCCTCTTTCTGGTTTTCGCTTTCAGGATGAATTTCGGGGTAACATGCACCACCTATACAAAAGTCGTATCCGCTTTCTTTTATATCGCGGATAAGGTCAACTGCATATCTGTAATCCCATTTATCTCGGTCGCTCGCTTTAAGCTCAGGCGTAAGGTCGCCACGAAGTGCCATCACATTTTCAATCCCTGCTTCGTGCATTTTCAAAAGTTTTTCACGAACGGTTTCTCGTGTAGAGGAAACGCAGGTAAGATGGGCGAGAGTGGGCACACCATATTGATACTTGATATTTTTTGCGATTTCAAGAGTGTACTGACTTGTTCCGCCACCTGCGCCGTAAGTAACACTCATAAATGATGGGCGCAGTTTAGCAATCTCTTCGGTTGCGAATTTCACACTGTCAAACGATGAGTTGGTTTTCGGTGGAAAAACCTCAAAAGAAAGCGAAAGTTTATCTGAAAATAATGCACTTAATTTCATAAAAATCATCCCTTAATAAAATCTATTTTTATTTTAACACAAAGAGATCGTATAATCAATCTAAAAAAGTTGATTTTTGTTTTTTGATGTGATAAAGTAGTAGAGGTGTTTTTTTTATGAAAAGAAATGAATTTTTTAACGGAATAAAGGACGGAATACCGATTTGCCTCGGTTATTTCTCGGTGTCAATGGCTTTTGGTATGACAGCAGTTCTGTCAGGTTTTCCATCTTGGGCGGCAATAGTGACCTCGCTTACAAACCTTACAAGCGCGGGCCAGTTTGCAGGTGTTAATATCGCCCTCGCAGGTGGCAGAATAATTGAACTGATACTCACTACACTTATCATAAACGCACGATATTTTTTGATGTCGCTTTCTGTTTCGCAAAAGGTAAGCGACGAAATGAAATTATGGCAGCGTTTTCTGGTGTCGTTTGGCATAACTGACGAAATTTTTGCAGTATCAATGCGCCACACAAGACCGCTCACAGGTGCATATATGGCAGGACTTATATTGACTCCTCTTATTGGTTGGACAGGTGGCACAACGGCAGGCGCACTTGCAACATCAATTATGCCTCAGTCACTTTCTGCTGCAATGGGAATTGCG
>JAZNLD010000155.1:0-5206 GCA_045578925.1 Clostridia bacterium | reverse complement strand
TCCCAAATGTGGAAAAATCAATCCCGACAGTAACGAAGTGTGCAGCGGCTGCAACTCTGCTCTTCGTGAAGAAAATGAGAATAAAGCCCCTGAAAAAAAGGTAAACTGGGGTAAAATAATTATTGCGGCAGTAATCGTAATTGTCGCAGCGGTAGTAGTAACAATGGCTCTTTCCGGTTGTGGCACTATGGCCATCCCTGAAGAGAGCATAACATTCTGATCCGACTCTGAAAATCAAAGTTCGGAGTTAGGAGTTAGGAGAAGGTGGTTTTTTGAAAGTAGTTAAGAGTATATTTTCCTTTTTCAAAAGAGCGCTCGACAGCCATCCGCTTTTATTCTTTGCAGTTTTAAGTGTTGTTGAAAACTTCGCAATAGAAAGCATGAGCAGACACTCAATCATAAAGGGAATAAATCATATCATTTCAAGTCCTGTTGTGTTTTTCTACAACTCGCTTATAATTATGCTGACGCTTTCTTTTGCGCTTCTTTTCAGGCGCAGAGTTTTCGGCGTGGTGCTTCTTTCAGCACCGTGGGTTATATGCGGACTTGTAAACAGCGTTGTTCTGACTTATCGTGTAACTCCGCTTGGTGCAATTGACTTCCAGATAGTAAAGCTCAGCCTTATTATTATGTATCTTACCCAGTGGCAGAGAATTCTTCTGTATGTCGCAACGGGTGTTTTCATAGTGGCAGTTATTGCTCTGTGGATAGTCGGTCCGAAAATCAGCGGGAAAATCAGCTACGGAAAAAATGCAGCATCTATTATAGGAATTATGGTAGCTGTGGCGCTGACAAGTTCGGTTGCACATAATATCAAGGCAGTAACGTCCGACTTCGGTAACCTTGTCGGTGCGTATAATAACTATGGCTTTGTATACTGTTTCTCAAGCAGTATGCTTGACACGGGTATAAAGAAACCGTCAGGCTACGGGGAAGAGAAGACGCAGGAAATTCTTTCGCAGCTTCCCGAAACCAATAATACGGAAGATATGATTAAGCCCGATATCGTTCTTATCCAGATGGAATCATTCCTTGATCCCAAGACAATCCGCGATATGACTTTCTCGGACGATCCTGCTCCGATACACACATATCTCAGGGAAAACTTCTCGACGGGTTATCTTTCAGTTCCGTCATTCGGTGGCGGTACTGCAAATACCGAGTTTGAGGTATTGACAGGAATAAATCTTGATAATTTCGGCCCCGGTGAATATCCCTACAAGACTATTATGCTCGAGGAAACGAGTGAGTCTATTGCATACAACCTCAAGGAAAACGGATATACCGCGCACGCAATTCATAACCATACCGGTAATTTCTATGACCGTGACAAGGTTTATCCCAGAATGGGATTTGACTCATTCCAGTCAAAAGAGTATATGTACGGTTTTGAAACAACTCCGTACGGTTGGTGTAAGGACAAGGTTCTGACCGAGGAAATTATGACTGCGCTTACCTATACTGACGAAGAAAACGGCGTGACAGAAGAAAATCCGCGTTTCGTATGGACAGTTTCCGTTCAGGGACACGGTGCATTTCCGTCCGAGCCTATTCCCGGCAGTGACAATGTCATAAAGATAGAGAGCGATAAATTCAGCTCTGAAGAACTTTGCGCACTTGAATATTATATAAATCAGGTGTGGGAAATGGATATGTTCCTCGGCAGTCTTATATCTGCTCTTGAAAATCGTGACAGACCGACACTCGTTATCGCATACGGCGACCATCTTCCCTCAATAGGACTTGACGGGGAAGACCTCACAACGGGCGACGCGTACCTTACCGAGTATGTGACATGGAATAACTTTGACCTTCCCAAGGTTGATAAAGACCTTAAAACCTACGAACTGACAAGCGAAATGCTCCGTCAGGTAGGCTTCAACAATGGAAATCTGACCAAGCTTCATCAGTACAAGAATTCCGAAAATTCAACTCTTGATGAAGCGGCCTATCAGGAACAGATTGCATATCTTGCATACGATATGCTCTACGGCGAAAATACCCAGTTCGGTGGCGAAAAGCCTTTCGTAAAGCAGGACATGAGAATGGGTACACTTCCCATTACGGCAAGCTCAATCAAGGTTATGGGAAGCACCATTTATGTTCAGGGTGAAGGATTTACTGAAAAGAGTAAAATTTTCATAAACGGTGAAAAGAAATCTACAACGATGCTCAGTCAGTATTCGCTTATGGCTTCGGGCGGAAATCTTAAAGACGGCGACGAAATTACTGTCGGTCAGTCTTCAAGTAAACGCGAAGTACTCAGTTACTCCGACCCCATAATTTATAACGAAGCAGAGCATCTGATATTAACCGAAGAAATGGTGGCAGACCCCGAACAAGAAAATATGCAAAATTCTGAACAATAAAATAACACGGCATTTTTCCAAGCGGAAAATGCCGTGTTTCTTTTTGCTGTATAGGGAATTGCGCGCTTCTTCGCGAGTGGCACTTGTCTGTTTAAATTCTGGTCAGAACGCGAAATGGGTGAAGCGGCACGCTTTTTTTACCGTATAGGAATTTGCATATTTTTTCGCGAGTGGCACTTGTCTGTTTAAATTCTGGTCAGGACGCGAAATGGGTGAAGCGGCACGCTTTTTTTACCGTATAGGAATTTGCGTATTTTTTCGCGAGTGGCACTTGTCTGTTTAAACTCTGGTCAGGACGCGAAATGGGTGAAGCGGCACGCTTCTTTTTTCTTAAATTTCTGAAATATCGTAGGGCGTACTCTGGTATACAAAATAGTTAAGCCAGTTTGAATAAATCAGATTCGCGTGACCGCGCCATGTTACAAGCGGTTCTTTGGTCGGGTCATCGTCGGGGAAGTAGTTTTCGGGAACAAGCGGATTCATACCTGCTTTTTCGTCGCGCAGATACTCTTTCTTGAGGGTGTCTGCGTCGTACTCGCTGTGTCCTGTTATGAAAATCTGCTTACCATTCTTTGTCGATGCGGCGTAAAGCCCTGCTTCCTTTGAGGTTGCAAGAATTTTTATATCCTTGCACTTTTTAACATCTTCAATTCTGACGGTGGTATGCCTTGAATGAGGTACCATAAACACATCGTCAAATCCGCGAAGGAGCATTGACTGTTTGTAATCCGCCGTGTGAGGGAAAACGCCTGAAAGCTTTTCTTCAAGCGGGATTTTAGCTATTCCGTAATGGTAATACATCGCCGCCTGCGCACCCCAACAGATATGGAAGGTGGAGTGAACATTCTTCTTCGTCCATTCCATAATTGTGCAAAGCTCTTCCCAATAATCAACCTCTTCAAACTCCATTTTTTCAACGGGTGCACCTGTGATGATGAAACCGTCAAATTTAAGGTCTTTTATATCTTCAAATGTCTTGTAGAATGCGAGCATATGCTCTTCGGATACATTTTTTGACTTGTGCGTGCTCATCTGGATAAGAGTCAGCTCAACCTGAAGCGGAGTGTTGCCGAGAAGTCTGGCAAGCTGTGTTTCCGTTTCAATTTTGGTAGGCATCAGATTAAGCAGTCCAATGCGAAGCGGACGAATATCCTGTGTCACGGCGCGCTTCTCGGTCATTACAAATATGTTTTCGTTGGCGAGCGTTTTCGCCGCAGGGAGTTTGTCCGGAATTTTAATAGGCATTATATCACCTCGGGAAAAATATTTTTAGATGCTCGCAAGTGCCTGCTCAATATCAGCAATAATGTCTTCTGCATCTTCAATACCGCAAGAAAAACGGATAAGGTCAGGAGAAACACCTGCAGCACGGAGCTCTTCATCGTTCATCTGACGGTGAGTAGCGCTTGCAGGGTGAAGACAGCAGGTCTTGGAATCGGCAACATGAGTTTCGATTGATGCAAGCTTAAGATTCTTCATAAACTCTTCAGCGGCACTTCTTCCGCCTTTTACACCGAAGGAAATTACACCGCAGGAACCGTTGGGAAGGTACTTCTTCGCTGTTTCGTAGTATTTGTCTTCAGGAAGTCCGCTGTAGCGAACCCAAGCGATTTTTTCGTGGTTTTTAACATATTCTGCAACGCGCTGTGCGTTTTCTGTATGACGCTTCATACGAAGCTCAAGGCTCTCAAGTCCAAGGTTTATAAGGTAGGCATTCTGCGGTGACTGGATTGAACCGAGGTCGCGCATAAGCTGAACGGTAGCCTTGGTGATATAAGCACCCTCAATACCGAATCTTTCTGTGTATGTTACGCCGTGATAACTGTCATCGGGTGTGCAAAGACCGGGGAACTTGTCAGGATACTTTGTCCAGTCGAACTTGCCTGAATCAACGATACATCCGCCTACACCGCTTGCGTGACCGTCCATATATTTTGTTGTGGAATGAGTAACAATGTCAGCACCCCATTCAAAAGGACGGCAGTTTATAGGTGTTGCAAAGGTGTTATCAATGATAAGCGGAACGCCGTGTGCGTGTGCCGCATTGGCAAATCTTTCGATGTCAAGCACATCAAGTGCGGGGTTTGCGATTGTTTCGCCGAATACTGCCTTGGTATTGGGACGGAATGCTGCCTCAAGCTCTTCATCGCTGCAGTCTGGTGCAACAAAAGTGAATTCGATGCCCATTCTCTTCATAGTAACAGCGAAAAGGTTGTATGTACCGCCGTAAATTGCAGAAGAAGAAACGATATGGTCTCCGCAGGAAGCGATGTTGAATACGCTGTAGAAAGAAGCCGCCTGACCGCTTGATGTAAGCATAGCCGCGCTGCCGCCTTCAAGGTCAGCTATACGAGCTGCAACGCAGTCGTTTGTGGGATTCTGAAGTCTGCTGTAAAAATATCCTGAAGCCTCAAGGTCAAAAAGCTTGCCCATAGCTTCGCTTGTTTCATATTTAAATGTAGTACTCTGATAAATAGGAATCTGTCTGGGTTCGCCATTCTTGGGAGAGTAGCCTGACTGAATGCATTTTGTTCCGATTTTGTAATTTGACATAATGTTTACCTCGCTTAGTACAAAATTATCTCATTATATTATAATAGTATACCATTCAAGCAGATGCTTTGTCAATTATAAAAGGGTTCGAATCCCCCATTTCGGGGAAATAAAACAGGCACTCGCTAACGCGAATGCCTGCCTAACCGAAAGTGAGTAATCCGAACTCTGATTTTTAGAGGCAGATTTTCGCCTTCGATGTGTTAAAATACTCGGTAATCCGTCAGGATTACCTGTGTTTTTGCCTTCCGAAATCAAAAATCTGCTCTCTAAAAATTCCATTG
>JAZNLD010000154.1:0-2167 GCA_045578925.1 Clostridia bacterium | reverse complement strand
AAAACATCAATTTCAAAAACTGCGGTAAGTCCGCTGTTTCTTTCTACAGCAATTGAAACAGGCTGTGATTCAGCCTTTGCCACAGATGCCTTAAAATCATCAAGTGCCTTTATCATAGGCATAAATTCGGGGTCAAGTTTTGCAAGTATCATAATTATTCTCCTTTATATCGTACAAATCATTTGAAACCTTCAGGGTTTTTGCTTTGCCAATTCCATGCATCTTTGCACATTTCGTACAGTTCTCTTTCAGCAACCCAATCAAGTTCTTCTTTCGCTTTGGTTGCATCAGCGTAACAGATAGCAACATCCCCTGGACGCGGAGGAGCTATTACATACGGAATAGTCTTTTCACAAGCAGTTGAAAATGCTTGTATGATTTCAAGAACGCTATATCCATGGCCTGTTCCAAGATTATAAATGTGTACTCCCGGAACATTGCTTTTCTTTTCTACCGCTTTAAGATGTCCTAAAGCAAGGTCAACAACATGAATATAGTCGCGAACTCCTGTGCCGTCTGAAGTAGGATAACAATCCCCGAATACATTTACTTTTTCAAGTCTTCCTACAGCGACCTGCGCTACATAAGGAAGAAGATTGTTGGGTATTCCTTTTGGGTCCTCCCCTATATTTCCACTCTTGTGAGCTCCTATTGGATTAAAGTAGCGAAGAAGAACAATGCTAAAACGATTATCAGAAGCAAACACATCACTTAACACTCTCTCCAGCATAAGCTTTGTGGCACCATAGGGATTAGTTGCCGAAAGAGGAAAATCTTCGCGTATCGGCACTGTTTCAGGATTTCCGTAAACAGTTGCAGATGATGAAAAAACAATGTTAAATACATCGTGTTCCTTCATAACCTTAATAAGATTGAAAGTCCCTGTCATATTATTGTGATAATACTCTATCGGCTTTTCTACAGATTCTCCAACCGCCTTAAGACCTGCGAAGTGGATAACTGCTTCAATTTCATTCTCGTCAAAAACTGTCGTTAATCCTTCGTAATCAAGGATATCGCATTTGTAAAAAGTGAAATCCTTGCCTGTAATTTTTTTCACTTCATCAAGTGACTTTTCGCAAGAATTTGAGAAATTGTCAACAACGATTATATCGTGACCTGCATTCAACAATTCAACACAAGTGTGACTTCCAATGTATCCTGCTCCACCGGTAATAAGAATCTTCATAATTATCCTCCCAACACATTCAAAACAAGATATTATGATAATTTTTTAATAATCTCATTCATTTCATCCATTTTTTGTTCCATATCCCAAACAAGTTTAAACTGAGTTCTTGCTCTGTCTAAGTTATGGCTTTCTCTATGGATTCTAAAATAATTATCTCCATCAAGATAATCGGTCAAGAATCTTACTCCGCACTCCAAAGTCATAATCTTTGCTGACATTGGTAAAAGTTTAAGTTCTTCTTCAGTAATACTGTCACCAAGTTCTTCAAGGTATCCTCTTGAATATTCAGCAAAAAGATTAATATCCATATTAACTTTGTTCAGATCAAGTTCGTCCTCAGCGGCTGTGCTTGCTCCGAATCTGATAGAATCACCAAAATCATAGAGCATTGACCCTGGCATAACTGTATCTAAATCAATTACGCATACACCTTCGCCTGTCACATCGTCTATCATTACATTATTTAACTTGGTGTCATTGTGTGTTACTCTAAGTGGAATTTTTTTTGTGTTAAGAGCATCAACAATAACGCTCGCATCTTTTTCGCGAGCAAGGGCAAATTCCACCTCTGCTTTTACAGAATCCAAGCGACCTACCTTGTCAGCAGAGATTGCTTCTTTGAAGATTCTGTATCTATCAACTGTATTGTGGAAATTAACTATTGTCTCGTGAAGTTCGTCTGCAGGAAAATCTTTAAGCATTTTCTGAAACTTTCCGAATGCGCGCGCAGCTTTGTAAAAGACCTCCGCATTTTCAATAATCTGATGAGAAGTTGCGTTGTCTATGAATATGTACATACGGAACAGCTGTCCATCTTCAGAAATATAATAGTCACTATTATCAAGTGTTTTTACTATCGTAAGAGTTTCTCTTTTAGCATCTCCGCCTGCAGAAGCAATTAAATCTGACATATAATTAGTCACTTTTGAAATGTTTTCCATAACTTCTTCGGGCTTTTTGAAAACGATGTTGTTA
>JAZNLD010000153.1:0-10900 GCA_045578925.1 Clostridia bacterium | reverse complement strand
GAAACATTTGAACTTGAAAAAGAGGAAGAGGATGACGACTCTGATATTACAACTGTCAGCGGTTTTGCGGCACATACGCTTGAAAAAATCCCTGACGAGGGTGATATCTTCGAGTACGAAAATATTAAAATTACTGTTACCAAGACCGACAGCAATCGTGTGCTTGAAACAGTTGTACAGGTCTTCCCCAAGGAAGAGGAAACTGAAGAATAATTGTGAGCTGAAGGGAAAAATACCGTTGTATTTTTCCCTTTTTCCTAAAAGGAGTGATTTTTATAAAAAGGCTGATTGGGTTTGCTATTGACATTATCAGAAAAAGCGTGAAAGATGACATCGGGGTACATTCTGCGAATGTGGCCTTCTTCGTGACAGTTTCATTCATTCCTTTTATAATGCTTCTTATCAGTATGATACGATTTTTCCCTATTGAAGAAGCTAACGCCATGCGTGAAATTGTATCGGTGTTTCCCAAGGGCGCGCGAGGCCTGGTGGAATCATTCATATCTGAATCTTACGCGAAAAGTGGCGTTGCGCTTATCTCAATCACAGCGGTTTCGACATTGTGGGCGGCATCAATCGGCGTGCATGCGCTTGTCCGTGGCCTTAATCTCATTTTTAACCGCCACGAAACACGAAACTTTATCGTGCTTCGTATTATGAGTATGATTTATACGCTTCTTATTATGGTGCTTCTTCTTGCATGTTTGATAGTGTTTGTTTTTGGCAATACTATTGTAGGGTGGCTTTCAGGATTCGTTCCGTGGATGTTTGATTTTGCCCCCGTTTTTGACAGTATGCGTCTTGGCGTCGGAATGCTTGTGCTGATGGTGTTTTTCGTGATTATGTACACCGTAATTCCTGCGCGCAAAACAAAATTTTTTACACAGATTCCCGGCGCGCTTTTAAGCGCTGTAGGCTGGGTTATATTTTCAGAAATTTTTTCGTATTATTATGAAAACATAGCGGGATTTTCCTATATTTACAGTAGCTTGTCGGTGATTGTTTTCTTCATGTTGTGGCTTTTTGTGTGTATGTATATCCTGTTTATCGGAGCGGAAGTTAACCGTTCTATAGAAGAAAAAAAGGAAACTGCAGCACTTCTGTCTTAAAAACTCTTTGACAAAAATTTCAAGCGGTGTTATAATAGAATCGTGGATAGTATCGGAATTTTCAGAGATGGAGGCGTACCATGTATAAAATTGGTGACAGCGTTGTGTATCCTATGCATGGCGCAGGTATCATCGAGGACATCGAGCAGAAGGAAATTTTGGGTAAATTACAGTCGTACTATGTCATTCGTATGCCCATCGGCGATATGAAGGTTATGGTACCCACGGAAAACGCGCAAGGGGTCGGTGTGCGCGATGTTATCTGTGAAGAGGAAGCTGAAAAAGTTATGCAGGCATTCCGCGAATCAGAAACCGACGTTATACAAAACTGGAATAAGCGCTATCGTGACAATATGGTGAAAATCAAAAGCGGAAACATCTTTGAGGTTGCCACCGTTGTAAAGAGTCTTATGCTCCGCGATCGTGAAAAGGGTCTTTCGACAGGTGAGAGAAAGATGCTTTCAAGCGCGAAACAGATTTTAATAAGTGAAATTGTGGTGGCTACGGGAATTGACCATGGCAGTATTGAGGACAGACTTTACGGCATGGTTGACGAGGAGCTTTCTCAGGGATAAATATTAAGCCATTAACCATCGGTTAGTGGCTTTTTGATTTGGGTGATTTTTATGTATGATAACAAAACCGTTTCGGCAATAATAGTTGCCGCAGGAAAAAGTACAAGGATGGGGCAGAATAAAATTCTTATGAAAATCCTTGGGAAAAGTGTGCTTGTGCATACTGTGGATGCGGTTGTAAACAGCGGTATATGCGACGAAATCATCGTCGTTGCGGGCAGGGAAAATATAGCTCTGTTTGAAGAGGAGCTAAAAGGAAAAAATGTACGCATCATCGGTGGCGGTGAAACCCGTGGTGAAAGCGCGTATAACGGCATTTGTGCGGCAAGCGGAGAATTCGTTCTGATTCACGACGGAGCAAGACCGCTTGTGACGGAGGCTATAATAAAAAACACCGTTTCCGCCGCGATGAAGACAGGTGCAGCAGCGGCAGGCGTTGTGCCGAAGGATACGATAAAGGTTGTTTCTGCTGAAAAGGTGATAGAAAAAACGATTGACAGAAGTACGGCTATTCTGATACAGACGCCACAGGTTTTCTGCCGTGAAGCCATAAAGGGAGCATATGAAAAATTCGGGTTCGGGGAAACTGATGACTGTGCTCTTATGGAAAAGGCAGGGAAGAAGGTAACCGTAACCGAGGGCAGTTATGAAAATCTGAAGCTGACTACTGCCGAAGATGTTTTTACCGCTACACAGATTATGGGCAGAGGGGTTAATATGAGAATTGGAACAGGTTTTGATACACATAAACTTACAGAAGGTCGCGACCTTATCATCGGCGGTGTAAAAATTCCGCACGAAAAGGGACTTTCAGGCCACAGCGATGCCGACGTTCTGGTGCACGCGGTGATAGATTCGCTCTTCGGTGCGGCGACACTTGGCGATATTGGTTCGCATTTCCCCGATACCGATGAAAAGTACAAGGGTGCTGACAGTATTGCTCTTCTGCGCGAAGCGGTAATGCTTGTAAGAGAGAAAGGCTACGAAATCGGAAATATAGATACAACTATTATCGCACAGAAACCGAAAATGGCACCGCATATTGAAAAAATGCGTGAAAACCTTGCCTGTGCGATGGGGGTTGATGTTGAAAAGGTCAGTGTCAAGGCGAAGACTAATGAGAAAATGGGATTCACCGGACGAGAGGAAGGAATAGAAGCAAGAGCAGTTGCGCTTCTTGTTTAAGCTACACAGTTTGGGGACGGGGCAGTTTTTGTGTAACAAAAACTGCCCCGTCCCCATACCGCTTTTAACAGCAAACTAATAAAAATCACCTGTTGTGGGTATTATATCCATGAGAGGTGGTTTTTTTAAAATGAAAGGGGTTTTAAAAAAGACAGCGCTTTTTCTTTTGAGCGCTATTGGAATAATGCTGGTGCTTGTCGGAACTTACGCTTTGTTTTCCGAAGACGACGATGAAGTCCTGCCTGTGCCTGCGGGAAAAAACATCAGCATCCGCGAAGATGAAATCGGATTTGCCGGCGCTGATATACCTATGCGCGAGGATATGATAGACGACGCGCTACGCTGTGTTGTGGGAATATCAAGTGCCGATGCGTCTCAGGGAATAAACAAAAAAACGACCTGGTATATGGGTAGTGGTGTGCTTGCGACATCGGACGGCTACATTATAACTAATCATCACGTTATCGGCGCGCGCCCCGAAAGGATTGAAGTAACGCTTCACAGCGGAAAGACCCTTGAGGGCAAAACCGTCTGGAGCGACAGCGCACTTGACCTTGCAGTCGTGAAAATTGACGGGGAGGGTTACCCCTACTGTATTCTCGGTGATGCCAAAACGGTACGCGTTGGAGAAAATGTTGTCGCGATAGGAAATCCTTTAAGTATGCAGTTTGAACGGACTGTCACGGCAGGAATTATAAGCGCGACGGGACGAAGCATCAGTATCGAAATGGAAAACGGTGAAATGGGGTATATGGAAGATTTACTGCAGACCGATGCCGCCATAAATTCGGGAAACAGCGGAGGTCCGCTTCTTAACAGCCGTGGCGAAGTCGTGGGAATAAACACAATCAAGGTTACTTCTGCCGAGGGTATGGGCTTTGCCGTTCCGATAAATATATGTATTCCCGTGATTGAACGTCTTAAAAATGTCGGTGTTTTCAGAACACCTTATCTTGGTCTTTACGCATATACGCCTGAGGCAGCGAGGTATCTTGAGCTTGACAATAATATAAAGGAAGGAATGTTTGTCGCAAAGCTTGACACCGACGGACCTGCATTTTCTGCCGGAATACGATACGGCGATATCATTACTGCGATAAACGGTGCAAAGGTAAATAATATGCTTTCCCTGCGTGAAGAACTGTATAAAAGGCAGGGCGGAGAAGAAATAATCATAGAATTTATCAGAAATTCCGAAAAAAGAAGCGTTGGAGTAATGCTGGCCTCTGTAAAATAACAGCAATGTAACTGCCGTTTGGCACGAGTTTCTTCCTATATAATATGTATGCGATAGTTTGTTACAAAAAAATCGTAAATGTGATACTAATATTACAAAAGATTACAGTTTCGTTACAGATGCAAAAAGTGTATTGACGTATTAAAAAATGGGTGCTATAATTCGAGTATAGTAAATGGGGAGTTCCCTGAACACCCCTATACTCAACTTTTGGTGAATTGAAAGAGGTCGCCGAAAGTAAAAACGACACTCTTTCAAAAAATATTATTTTATAGGAGGATGAGATTATGAAAAATCTCAAGAAGACACTCGCAGTTGTTCTTGCATTTGCTATGATCCTCGGCATGAGCGCTATCAGCACTCTCGCTTTCTCAGACGTAGCAGAAGGAACAGTAGTATCTGAAGCAGTTTCTATCCTTTCTAACCTTAATATCATCACAGGTTATGAAGATGGTACATTCAAGCCTTCAGAAACAGTTACAAGAGCTCAGATGGCTGCTATCATCTGCCGTATGCTCGGTTACGAAGATCAGGCAGCATCAAGCATGGGCGCAACAGTATTTGATGACGTTGCAGCAGATCACTGGGCATCAGGTTACATCAATGTAGCTCAGGCTCAGCAGATCATCAACGGTTACGGCGACGGTAAGTTCGGTCCCGAAGACAAGGTAACTTACGAACAGGCTGTAAAGATGATTGTTTCAGCTCTTGGTTATGACCTTGCAGCTCAGAGCAAGGGTGGTTACCCCACAGGTTACCTCGCAATCGCTTCTACTAAGGGCATCACAAAGAGTGCTAACGGTCGTGTAGGCGACGCTGCAGCAAGAAGCACAATCGCTGTTCTTGCTTACAACGCTCTTGAAGTTGAACTTATGGACCAGACATCTTGGTCAACAGGCGCAGCTGGTGACGAATACGGTATGACAGGTGAAACTGTTCTTTCTCGTTACCTCGGCGTTAAGAAGTACGAAGGCGTTGTTGATGCAACACCTCTTACAGACATCGCAGAAAACGGTTACGATGTTGAAAACACAAAGGCTACAGTAGGTTTCGACGGTACTACACTTAAGGCTTGGGGCTTCAGCGGTAAGAACTATGTTCTTCAGACTGCTTCTCTTTCAGGTCTCGTAAACGCTGAAAAGGTTGCAGACGCTGACAAGTACCTTGGTAAGAAGGTAGTTGCTTACATCGGCACAGAAGCTGACGCTGAAACAGGCGAAATCATGCTTTACGCTATGGCTGAAAAGCAGGGTTCAAACGCAACTCTTAAGCTTAACGCTTCTCAGCTCGTTTCTGATACAGAAAACGGCCAGCTTGTTTACAAGAAGGCTAACTCAAACAAGAAGTACGATGTTAAGATCAACCTTAACCTCGCTTACAACAACTTTGAAGAAGTAGATACAACTCTTGCAAACACAGATGATATCATCACTGAATTCACAAATGGTGGTACAATCGAACTTATCGATAGCGATGCTACACAGAATGGTTACGAAACAGCTATCATCGTTAACTACGATGAAGAAGCAGTTATCAACGAAGTTGAAGTTGACGATACAGACATTTACTTCGACCTTCACACAGGTAACCTTGATGACATCGATATGGAAAGCGAAACAGAACTCGTAGTAGTTTACAAGGATGGCGTTGTTGTAGAACCCACAGCTCTTGCTGAAGGCGATACAGTTTCAACATCTGAAATCGGTTCAAGCGCTCGCGTTCTTTACGCTTCATCTAAGAATATTACAGGTTCAGTTGACGGTTGGGATGACGAATACGTAACAATCGCTGGCGAAGAGTACGCTCCTTCAGCAGCAAGCGGTTACGCAATCGCTGACCTCCAGAACAAAGAAGGTATCTTCTACCTTAACGTAGATGGTCAGATCGCATACGCAGATGCTACAGCATCTAAGGGCGGTTACTTCTTCTTCCTTAACACAGGTAAGGATACAGGTATGGGTAGCAAGTACTATGCTACAATCGTAGGTGCTGACGGCGAAGCTAAGAGCTACAACTATGCTAAGAACGTTATCATCGATGGCGAAGGTACAAAGAGTTCTGAAGATGCTTCTGCTTACATCGCTGGCAGAATGGGTCATGGTCAGGGATCTAACGAAGCTTACGCTTACGTTGATTCAGCTGAAAGACTTCTCTTCGAAGTTAAGATTAAGAATGGCGAAATCAAGAACATTAAGAAGGTTGAGTACGAAAGACCTACATCACAGAGCAAGTACAAGGCAGCAACAAAGTCAATCGGTGCTAAGACATTCGATGAAACTTCTGTAATGTTCGCTCTTGCAGGTGCATACGATTCATCAGCAAAGATTGAAGAAGAAGACATCAAGGTAGCTAAGGTTACAGAAATGCTTGCAGATGACGAACTTTACTACATCGGTCTTCCCGCTGGCGATGCAATTGTAAATGGTATCTACACAGTTGCTGTAGGTTACGATCTCGTAACTTCAATCGCTGACGAAAGCGAACTCATCGTTATCACATCTAAGAAGACAGTTTCTTACAATGACGATATAGCTACAGTTATCGAAGGTATCCAGGCTGGTAAGGAAGTTAAGGTTATCCTTTACAACGAAGATGAATTCCGTTCAAACAAGCAGCTTGCAGGCGGCGCAGAATTCCTTGCTTCTGACCTTGCAATCGGTGACATCATCGCTACAAGCGTTGTTAACGCTGAAGGCGTAGCTGACGACTTCAAGGTTATCTTTGACAAGAGCACAGGTAACGTATATGCAGCTAACGATACAGATAAGAACAACTACTATGGTTACCAGATCGCTAGCAGCGCAGATGACAACTTCATCTGGTTCACAAACCCCATGACTGGTATCACAGAAGCTGGCGAAGGTTCAAACTTCATGGTAATCCAGAAGACTGCTAACACAGTTCTCGTTGATTACGAAGAAGACGTTAACGAACCCGAAATCAGCAAGAAGTCTCTCAGCAAGAGCCTCATCGGCCGTGCTGACAAGTACGATTCATACGTATTCGTAAGAGTACTTGACGAAGTTATCGTAGACGTAGTTGTTTACAGATATCTCGACTAATCTTTGACTCTTATAAAATAGTCAATCTATAAAAAAGGGCAGTCCCTTCGGGGGCTGTTCCTTTTTTTACAGTATAAGAAATTGAGTGTTTCATCGCGAGTAACCTTTTTCAGATTGAATTTTGCTCAGGACGCGAAATGGGTGAAGCGGCGGCAAGGTGTCTTTTGTGAAAAGGAAAGATTCTTCGGTCGCAAGCTCCCTCAGAATGACAGGGGTGGTTGCTTTCCGCCCTTTTTTCTGTTCCCCTGTCATCCTGAGCGAAGCGAAGGCTCTCACGAGTTTTTCGGTCGCAAACTCTTTCCAAGTGACACGGGAGAACTCTTAAACATCACTCCTTGACAACTGTCTGAAAAAGCGATAGAATTATAGGGAATGGAGTGGTGAAAATGAAAAGAATATTATCATTGGTTTTAATACTTCTCCTCGTACCGACTGTTTCGTTTGCCGAGGAAACTTTATTTCCTGTAGACGATTCATCCCCGATGGAAATTTCGCTCGGTGAAGAAATTTTTACTGAAGAAACTGCACCTGTATTTCGCATCGGTGGTGTAAGCTATGAGCTTACCGAGGTTCAGGGAACACCCGAAGAGCTGGACTATCTCCCAAACTTTTTCGCAGAAATTCCGTTTGGAGACCTTGTAATGGGATACGTAGAAGGCTATATCGAGGAAAACAACGCTCTTCCCGTTGGTATCAATGTTGAAGGATTCGGTCTTACCTTTGACAATATCGGAGCAAATTATTTCGCTTACACTTTGCGAAATCCTCACCTTCTTCTTTCTACTGCAGTCGGCTATGACGACGAAAATGATGACGGCGTTTTAGAAGCAATATACTTCAGGTTTCTTGTTGACGACGTTCAGGAGTTAAGGTCCGAACAGAAAGCAATGATGGACGGAATGCAGGAGTATATAGACCTTGCAAATCAGTATGACGACCCTGTTGAAAAGCTCCTTGCAATTCACGACAAAATGGTTGAGCTTTGTCAGTACGACCACCGTGTTATGAGTCCCGATCCTGAAGTTTCCTCGCAGGCTCCCAAAACCGTTTATCACGCGCTTGGCGTTTTCCGCGATAAATTCGCTGTTTGTCAGGGCTATTCCCAGGCAATGTATATGCTCGGAAAAGAAATCGGAATAGAGATAGAATTTTGCGAATCTAAGGAAGCCAACCATATGTGGAACTATGTAAAGCTTGACGACAAGTGGTACTATATGGATATGACCAACGATGACCCTGGCGACAGCGAGGGTAGAGCATACCATACATTCTTTCTTTTCTCGGAAAACAAGCTTCATCCACAGGCGCACGGAACCGATTATGGAATTTACGGCGGGGGAGAATCTCCCGTATGCGATGACACAAAATACGACAGCAACCACTTCTTTAATATTCCTATCCTTTTCAAAGGGTATAAGGATGCAGACGGATACTATAATGCAAGCTTGAATTACAAAAGTAATAGCGCAGGTGTAAATGATGTTGCTACCTTTAAGAGTGACTCGCTCTACGTGGGCCCCGTTGTCGTTGCTCCTATGGTTGCTGAGGGTAATAATACCGTCACAGAAAACGGTCAGACAACACAAGTAAAAGGAAGAAACCTTTATATGCTTGAATATTCGTTCGGAAATATCGGAAAAGTATTCCCTATAATAGAGCGCGGAAACAGCTATCTCGTATGTCAGCCGAGAAACTCTATGGCTGAGAATACTGTATATCTCAGGAGGGTATATACAAATGTCCCCGAAGATGTTGATTTGACACAGTTCACATCATTTATTCTTGGCGAAGACCTCACACCATACGGTATAAAGATGAACTGGAAATAAATTTTCCTTGACGAGCACTGCGCTTTATGGTACAATTACAAAAGTAAAAGCAATGAAGGAAACAGTAGCCTCTGGAAAGTATCAAGAGAGGGATGTGCTGACGGGAAACCGTCTTCGCTGGAAGCATCCTATACAGACCTTTGGTGAAGACCATTCCGGAGCTGTGGGGAGGAAATCAAGTATTCCCCATCGTGAGCCTGCGTTAAAGGGAATTGAGTAAAAAATTAAGGTGGAACCGTGCACTGCACCCTTAATGCATAGTACAACTACGCATTAAGGGTTTTTTTGCCGTATAGGAAACCTGCTAAATAAAGTCAATAGGTAAAACGAAAAAATTTAATAAAGTATCAAAGTAAAGAATTGCACAACAAATAGAGATAGCCGCTTGACTATCTCGAAAACAGATTAAATCTAATTAGAGGTAACTGCCGAATATCAGTTGTTCATTGATTTCTTTGTAAAGCTCGGCAACTCTGCCGTAGTAAAGGCGTAAGAATTTGTTTAAACCGGCAATCATAGCTTTCTTTCCACTTTTACCCTCAAGACGTTTCTTGCAGATGAAATCATAAACAGGGTCGCCAATGGGTTTGTGTTGAATGAGACATTGCATAATTTCATATCCAGTTTTACGCAAATAACTGTTGCCGCGCTTGGAAATATGACGTTCCGTAGCATTAAATGCTCCTGATTGATAAGGTGGTGCATCAATACCCGCATAAGCAATTAAAGAATGTTTGTTTTTAAATCGGCGGATATCGCCAATTTCAGCAATAATACGTGGTGCAAGAGTATCACCGATGCAAGGCATTTCTCTGATAACAGAAAATTCCGGTAAAGACTTGGCAAGTTCTTGCATTTGTGCTAAAATGGTGTCACGAGATATTTCAATTTCATGAAGTACTCGCACAGCTTCTACAACTACAGCCTTGGTGACAGGAGAGTTTGGAAGCACAGGGATACCGTTTTGAGCTACGGCAAGAATTTCACTTGCTAAACGTTCGTACACACGGTATCCTTGTTTTTTTGCCCATTTGCAATAATCAGATGTAAAGCGTTTTTCTCCCATTTCAAGGATGTGACTATAATGATAATAACGTTTAACAAAATCCGTGAGCTTGTGATTGCCAGAACTATCGTTCATCAAATTCTTAATGCCTGGCATAGTCTGGTCAAGTAGATTGCTTAAATTTACTTTGGCTTTAACAAGCATTGAAACTGTTTGATAATACTGTCGTGCAAGCAATTTAAGTTCACGATATACATTTTCAGGAGGCTTTACGGGAGATAGTTCATCCCAGTATGTAAGTCCGAATTGAGCAATGTGAACAGCATCAATTTTATCTGTTTTTGCTCGTCTAATACTTTGAGAACAAAACTTTTTCATTCGCAAGGCATTTACGCAACAGGTAAAGATACCTTTTTCAACAAGTAGGGTTACCACAGGTAAGTGGTAGTGTCCGGTATCTTCCAAAATGACACGAACTTCTTCATCGTAGGAGTTTATGAGCTTAACAAGATGGAGTATTGATTCCATAGAGTGAAGCAATTCAAAAGGCGTTTTTAACACTTCGCCGCCGGGTTTCATAATACAAACCATGCTTTTACCTTTGGATACATCAATACCAACACTAATCATAAAACATTCCTTCTTTCCAAATTTAAGATATGTAATGTTTCCGCGACAAGCTTATAACGATTCATTTTGGTTAGTGACACGAACGCTGTTTCCTTACGAAACAGGAACAACCTGCTTAATCGAATCTTTATAACAAGAAGGCGGCTGACACTTTCCTATTCGAACCCTAAGTTCAATTGCGTGAGCGTCAGTAGACTATTACCTTCTTATTATAACAAAAATAAGCATAGCCTGTAAAACATACAAACTATGCTTAAATTGTACCAA
>JAZNLD010000152.1:0-24547 GCA_045578925.1 Clostridia bacterium | reverse complement strand
AAAAAATCAAGAAAACTGCAGAAATCACCAGCGAAGCAAAATCTGTTTCCGACAAAATGGACGCAGTGCGCATAATGACAATTCACAAGTCAAAAGGTCTTGAATTCCCCATTGTATTCGTGACCGCATGCGCTAACGCTTACGGAAGTGTGAAAACAAAAGCAGGCGGACTGATAATGAACAGTCACGCAGGAATCGGTATGGATGTTATAAATCCCGTTCTCCGTTGCAAGTACAACTCTCCCATTCAAACAATACTCAAAGATATTGAATCAAAAGAAAACGCACGTGAGGAAATGAGACTTTTTTATGTTGCTCTTACTCGTGCACGCGAAAAGTTGTATGTGGTTGGTGCGCTTCAGAATTCTGACAAGTTTGACGAAGCAGGTCTTTCAGTTCTTGAATCACTTACCGCAAACGAAATACTGTCGGCAAACAGTTATCTGTCGCTTGTGGCACTTGCATACTCTCGTGGGGCTGATAGGTATTGGAATCTGCAGATTCTCACTCCTCCTGATGTTATGGATGTCGAATATGACTCCATTGAAGGAGAATGCGATTTTGTTGAGGACAAAAAGATTTCCAATCTTCTTGAGTATGAATATCCTTATAAAAATTCAGTTAATCTCCCCAACAAAGCGTCTGTGACATTCTTAAAATCACTTGATATAAACCTTTCTCCGTCCGATGATGGTAATATCCCGCTAATTGGTATGCCCTCGGCAAAAAAAGTTTCCATTAACCGACCCGATTTCGGCAAGAAAAAGTCGCAAGGTGCTTTCTTTGGAACGGTACATCACAAACTGCTTCAATACATTGATTACAAAGGAACTTCTGTGAGTGAGCAATGCAAATCGCTTCATGACAAGGGATTTCTTACAGATGAAGAGTATGAAGTAATAAGAGTCGATAAGATAGAAGAATTCCTTGACAGCAAACTTGGAAAAATGCTGAAAAACGCAGACAAGGTATATCGCGAGGAATCTTTCGTCATAAATGTCAGCGTGAAAGAAATTGACGAGGCACTTTCCGAAGACGATTCTGTATGTGTTCAGGGTATTATTGACTGCTATTTCGAAGCAGGCGATAAAGTTATTTTAATTGACTATAAAACCGACTCCTATGATGATCCATCGGAAATTGCGGAGAAATATAAAAATCAGCTCCATTACTACGAGATTGCGCTCAGCAAACGATTCAAGGGAAAAATAATAGAAAAATATCTTTACTTAATGCATAAAAATGATATAATAGAGTTGCATTAAATATGGCATCTCAAAAGAGATGGAGGTAGCAAAATGACAGATGAAAAAAACATTATAAACGAAAGTCTTGATGAAGAAGCTGTAGAACAGCTTGTTGAAAATACTTTGAAGGATGATGATACTATGAGAAAACGCATTGATTCTCCTAAGAAAAAGAAGAAAAACGGAAAGAGGGGCAGAACCCTTCTCCACGTTTTTATCGTCTGCATTTCATTTGTATTAGTGTTTGCACTTTCTTTCCTTGTTTCATACAAAATCTTCTCCGTTACTCCTGTAATCACCGAAGAAGAGACCGATATCAATGAGGTTGTGGAGAAGCCCGATACTTCCGTAAAAGAGGATGCAGAAGAGAAGCAGCCTGAAAAGGCTGAAGATGCTACAGAAAACAAGACTGAAACCGTTGATTCAAATCCCGTTCAGGCTGAGGCTAAACCCGAACCCGAAAAGAAGCCTGCTACTGAAAAAAAACCTGAAACAGAAAAAAAACCCGCAGAAGATAAGAAAACAGAAGAAAAAAAGGATCCTTCTGTTGAGGATAAACCCGCGGCAGAGAAAGCTCCTGAAACTGAACCTGAAACAGATTCTGAAAAGCCATCAACTGTTCCTGAAGAAAAGCCTGCTGAAACTGAACCAAGCGAACCAATTGTAAAAAACGAGCAGGCAGAAGCTATCGTTTTTGAGTAATTGCAGGTGTTTGTTATGAAAACAAATGGTGCTGAAAACCTTATAAAAAGGATGCTTGACCGCGAATATGCTGAAATGGCTGATCTTCCTGAAGACATGATTTATGAGGAAGATATGGAGGATGAAGAAGTTTTAGTTGACGAAAAGAAGGACGAATACTATTACTCTAACCGAATCGCGAAGGGTTATGGTCTTACCGACAATAAAATCTGATAGATAAGTAAAAAGGTCAGTCTATATTAGACAGACCTTTTTTTATTGAACTTTCTTTATTTTATCGCATAAGATAAATAACAGGAGTGGTTTCAATGATCAGATTGAAAAGGTTAGTTGCGCTTATTCTTATAGCGTGTGGGCTTTCAAGCCTAACATTTGTTTTTTCATATATTAAATATATGCGACCACGAATTATTTCAATTTCTCAAAAAGTTGTCGAAAACGAAGTTTCAAACATCATTGATCACGAGATAAAACGCCTTATGCTCAGCGAATTCTTAAGATATGATAAAATAACCGATATTTCCCGCGACGCAGACGGAAAAGTCACTTCTATAAGCACCAACTCAGTTCTTATAAATAATTTTGCAAATGAACTTGATATTAAAATCGGAAATAAGATTGATGAAAATAGTGTTTTCGAAAACAAGGTTTATCTCTCCTCGCTCATTGGTTTTGATCTTTTAAGCGGATTCGGGCCGAAAATTCCTATAAGATTAGAACAACTCTCCGCCACACACGCCGATATTTCACATACATTCGAAGAAACCGCCATCAACCAGACTCTTCACACTATTATTCTTTCGGTTTCAATCGATGTTGAAATTCTTATTCCTTTTGCCTACAGCAGTATTACTGTAGAATCACAAATGCCAATTGCTCAAACGCTTATTGTAGGCAGTGTTCCGGACGCTTATTTCGATAAAAAATAATTTTGCAAAATTTTATTGACTAATGGCATAAAAAGTTATATAATTATATACAAGTTTTTGATTAAGGAGCATTTTTTATGGTTTCAAAAGAGATAGTTGTGCAGAATCAGGTAGGATTGCATGCACGCCCTGCAACATTCTTTATTCAGAAGGCAAATGAATTTGGTGCTTCTATCTGGATTGCCAAGGATGAACGCAAGGTAAACGCAAAGAGCCTTTTAGGCGTTTTGTCTTTAGGCATTACACGCGGTACTGCTGTAACATTGACAGCTGACGGCGCAGATGAAGAAGCAGCTATTGAAGAATTAACAAATCTTGTTGAATCTAACTTTGCAGAATGAACTATCAAGGCCTGACCGCGTGTCAGGCCTTTTTTAACTTTTTTGAGAAGGTGCAACTGTTATGAATAAATATAAAATCACTATAATATTTTTAATAGTAGCCATACTATTTTCTGCTTGCACTTCCCCTTTCTATCTTGACTTATCGCAACAATCTTCTCAAGTAACATCTGATGAAGCGTTTTTTCACTTTATAGATGTTGGACAGGGAGATTGTACACTTATTCAGGGTGAAAATACAAATATATTAATAGATTCAGGCACATATGAAGGTGGTTACACCGCTTACAACTATCTTAAAGATATTGGTGTGAATCGTATAGATTACTTCATATCCACTCACCCGCACGAAGATCATTTGGGTGGTGCGGCAACGATCATAAGCGGCATCAAAACGGAGAATGTATTTATAAACGGTAATGTATCAAACTCGGATTTTTTTGATGAGTTTTTAGATGTTCTTGAATATAAAAATATAACTCCCAAAATTCCTGACACCGGTTGTATATATGAAATTGGTCCGTTTCGTATAAAGTTTCTTTCGCCCGTAGAGGATTTTGAGGATGAAAATAACAACTCACTTGTTTTTACTGTGCAGTTCAAAAACACTAAAGCTCTTTTTACTGGAGATGCAGAAAGAAAAGTAGAGGGCGAGCTATTAAAAAATCCGGATAATCTTTATGCCGATATTTTAAAGGTAGGACATCACGGAAGTCGCAACGCTTCTTCTGCAACATTTTTGAATGCGGTATGCCCAACTGTAAGTGTTATACAATGCGGTGAGGGAAATTCTTATGGGCATCCACACGATGAAGCTTTGAAGCGCCTTACGGGTATTTCTTCCGCCGTTTTCAGAACAGATAGGGATAAAACCGTTATTTTGAGAACAGACGGAAACACCGTTGAAAAAATAGGCGGAGAAAAATTTGAAAGGAAACTTTCTTCTATAAATGTTACATATATTGGAAATAAAAAGTCCAGGGTTTTCCACAGCGAAGCCTGTCCCAATCTTCCATCGGACAAAAATAGTGTTAAGTTCTCCTCGCGTGAGGATGCAATAAATTCAGGCTATAAGGTTTGTGGAAATTGTAACCCTTAAATATTTTGAAAGGATTGTTTTTAATGAAAGTTATTCTTTTTAATGGTAGTCCAAAGAAAAACGGATGCACATACACTGCTCTTTGCGAAATAGAGAAAGTGCTTAATGAAAAAGGTATTGAAACTGAAATTTTCCACGCGGGAGCCGCTACTAAAGGATGTCTCGGTTGCGGTTACTGCAGTAGAAACGGAAAATGTGTGACAGATGATTGTGTTAATGAGGCTATAGAGCTTCTTCATGATGCTGACGGATTTGTGTTTGGTTCTCCCGTTCACTATGCCGCGATGTCAGGTGCGATGACATCATTCCTTGACAGACTTTTCTACACCAGTTCGCAACTTCTCAAGCACAAGCCTTGTGCAGTTGTTGCAAGTTGCAGACGCGGTGGTTCAACTGCTACTCTGGATCAGCTTCTTAAATACCCTGAATTTAACGAAATGCCTATTGTAAACGGCCCTTACTGGTCAATGGTTCACGGTAATACTCCTGAAGAAACTTTGCAGGATCTTGAAGGTATACAGGTTATGCACCGCATCGGAGAAAATATGGCATGGCTTCTCACTTGCATTCAAAAGGCTATTGAGGCAGGCATAAAAAGACCTGAACCACAAGAAAAAATCAGAACTAATTTTATAAGATAAGAGGGATAAGCTTGATTAACGCAAAATTTGAGGGATTTAAAAAATATGTAAGCGGCAAAAACATAACTGTAGTCGGAATCGGTATAAGCAATCTTCCGCTTATAAAGTTTCTCGCTGAAAACGGTGCTGTTGTAACTGCATGTGATAAAAAAACTGCTGAAGAACTTGGAGAAACCGCAAAAGAACTTTTGTCACTCGGTGTAAAGCTTAATTGCGGTGAAGATTATCTTGATAACTTATCAGGTGAGCTTATATTCAAGACTCCCGGTATGAGATTTGATCTTCCCCAGCTTATGAAAGCCCGCGAAAACGGAAGTATTATAACAAGCGAAATGGAAGTTTTTTTTGAGGTTTGCCCAGCAAAGATACTTGCAATTACGGGTAGCGACGGAAAAACCACCACCACTACACTCGTTCATAAAATTCTTACCGAAAGTGGTCATAAATGCCACCTTGGCGGAAATATAGGGACTCCCCTTCTTTGTAATACAGACTCAATTTCTCCCGATGATTTAGTCGTGGTTGAGCTTTCAAGTTTTCAGCTTCACACTATGACAAAAAGTGCCAATGCATCAGCTATTACAAATATTACTCCTAATCACCTTGATATGCACAAGTCATATGAGGAGTATATTGAGGCAAAGCGTAACATTTATCTCAACGGAGATGAAAATAGTGTTCTTGTCGTAAATAAGACAAACGACAAGTCTTATGAATGTCGAAACAGCTCTAACGGAACTGTACGTGTGTTCGGTTATGATAAAGAGTGCGATGTTTATTGCGATGGCGAAAGCATCTATGCTTTCGGCAAAAAAGTTCTTGATAAAAAAGATATCCGTATTCCAGGAGAACATAATGTTCAGAACTATATGACCGCAATTGCGCTGACCTATCCCCTTTATACCGAAGATGCAGTAAAGAAGGTTGCTCAGACTTTCGGTGGTGTTGCTCACAGAATTGAATTTGTGCGCGAGCTTGACGGAGTAAAATACTATAACAGTTCTATTGATTCAAGCCCGAATAGAACAATTAACACGCTCAAAGTATTTGATAAGGTTGTTCTTATCACAGGCGGTAAAGACAAGGGAATTCCCTACGATGAAATTGGCGAATCTCTTGCTACAAAGACAAAGCACATTGTCCTTATCGGTAAAACCGGGCCTATTATCAAGGCAGCACTTGACAAGTATGTAGAAAAAACAGGTATTGGAAAGGATATTCCGACAGAGTTCTGCACAACATATGAAGAGGCTGTTTCTGCTGCAAGAAATGCTGCAAAAGAAGGAGACATAGTTCTTCTTTCAAATGCAAGTACAAGTTTTGATATGTTCAAAAACTTTGAAGAGCGCGGAAACTTATTCAAGGAAATAGTAAATAAATTAGTCTGACAGACTGAGGATTGATATTATGACAGTTTCAGAATACTTAGAAATTCTTGACGGAGAATTTGGCGTAAGCGGACACGAAAAAAAGGTAGGCGAATGTGTAAAGAAGCTTTTTTCCGAATTCTGCGATGAGGTCAATACGGATAATCTCGGAAATGTAATCGGTAGAAGAAAAGGGGCAAACCCCTCTGCCCCATCTTTGATGATTGAGGCACATATGGACGAGCTTGGACTTATGGTAAGCGGTATCACCGACGAGGGAAGCGTGAAGTTTATCACTCTCGGAGGTATAGACCAGAAGATTCTTCCAGGCACAGAGGTTACTGTATGGGGCAAAGAAAAATTATTCGGTGTGATTGGATTCAAACCACCTCATCTTATTACCGACAGATCAAAAGCTGTAAAGATGGATGAGCTTTGTGTAGATATAGGCTTTTCAAAAGATATAGCCGAGAAAAAAGTTTCAATCGGCGATATTATAACTTTCAACACAGGATTCACCAAATTGTCAGGAACCAAAGTTGCCGCACGTTGTATTGATGACCGTGGCGGACTTGCAGTTGTTTTGAAAGTACTTGAACTTTTGAAAGATAAAAAAATTGAAAATGATATTATAGCCGTAGCAACTGTACAGGAGGAAGTTGGTCTTCGTGGTGCGAAAACTGCCGCATTTAACGTAAAGCCTTCTTGTGCGATTGCCCTCGATGTTTGTCACGGGACAAGTCCGGGTGTTTCGGAAGATGCTTTTCCGTGTGGAAAAGGCCCCGTAATTACAATCGGGCCTAATCTTCATTCAAAAATGACCCGCGAAATTTTAGCAATCGCAAAGCACGATGAAATCGACTTTCAACTTGAAGTATGTGCATCAAACACAGGCACTGATGCGTGGGAAATTCAGGTTTCAGGAGAAGGTATTCCCACGGCACTTTTAAGCATTCCCGTCAGATATATGCACGGAAATTTTGAAGTTGCCGATACTGACGATCTTGAAAACTCAGCTAAAATCATTTCTGCATTTGCGCAGTCTTTAAAGGAGGGTGAATGTCTGTGTTGGTAAAAGAATTAACAGCTCTTAACGCTCCCTCCGGATTCGAGGACTCAGTCCGCGATTTTATAAAAAAGCACGTGATTTGCGATGAGGTCTTTACGGATTCAATGGGAAACCTCATCTGCCATAAAAAAGGTAACGGGAAAAAGGTTATGGTAGCCGCACATATGGATGAAGTCGGCTTCATAATTACCGAAATTACCGACGAGGGATTCTTGCGATTTTCAACACTCGGAGGCATAGACACTGCGGTCCTTAACAGTAAAAAAATCCTTATTGGCGATGATAAAATTCCAGGAATTATAAGCACAAAAGCAATACACCTTCAAAAGAAGGACGAAACTGACTCCCCAGTTAAAATCAAGGATTTACACATCGACATCGGAGCGGCTGACAAAGAAAGTGCTGAAAAAATCGTGTCACGCGGTGACTATGCCGTGTTTGACGGAGAATACACGCCTTTCGGCGAAAACCTTGTCAAAAGTAAAGCTCTTGACGACAGAGTCGGTTGCGCAATTCTACTTAAACTTATGAAGGAAGATTTCAAAAGCGATGTATACTTCTGCTTCACTGTTCAGGAGGAAGTTGGTTGTCGCGGCGCAAGTATTGTTGCAAACCGTATAAAGCCTGATATTGCACTTGTAATCGAGGGTACTACCTGCTCCGATGTGTATGGAAGCAAAAAACACAATCAGGTTACAAATCTTGGTATGGGAGCAGTTATGACAGCAGTTGACGGCGCTGCTATTTCAGATAAGGCATACTACGAATTCATCAAAAGCACGGCTTCCGAAAACGGCATAAAATTACAGATTAAAAAGACTACTATGGGCGGTACAGATGCAGGCGTTATACAGCGCAGCGGAGTCGGTGTCAAGACCGCTGTTCTTGCTGTTCCGTGCAGATATATTCACTCCCCTGTAAGTGTTATGCATACCGAAGATTTTGAAAGTGTTTACAGACTTGCAAAAGCAGTTCTTGGCAACATTGAAAGGAGCAATCTTGGATGAAACTTCTAGAAAAACTTACACTCTGCGTTTCCCCTTCAGGCAGAGAAGTTTCTATAACAGACATTATCCGTGGGGAATTAAAAGATTTCTGCGACGAAATATATACAGACACACTCGGAAATCTTATCTGTCATAAAAAGGGCAACGGCAAAAAACTGATGCTTGCCGCACATATGGATGAAATTGGTTTTATGGTAAATTATATTGACGACAACGGTTTTCTCCGTTTTTCTCCAATCGGCGGAATTTTGAAGTATAACAGCATCAATTCTACAGTTGAGTTTATAAACGGAATAAAAGGTAAAATTTCCTATGAAAACAAGGAAAACCCGTCAAATGTAGGTTTCGAGAAAATGTATATTGATATAGGTGCCGACAGCAAAGAATCTGCTGAAAAATGTGTACAGATTGGCGATATGGCATCTTATGAAAGTAATTTTGCTCTTATAGGAAATAAAATCATGGCGAAAGCACTTGATGATCGTGCAGGCTGTTGGGTTCTTATCCGCGCTATGCAAAGCATCAAAGAATGCCCCAATGACGTTTATGCTGTATTTACAGTTCAGGAAGAGGTTGGTTGTCGCGGTGCAAAAACAGTGGCCACACTGATAAGCCCCGACATCGCAGTTGCAATTGATGTTTCAAGTGTTGGTGACACGCCTGAATCAATGGAACTTAATCTTAAGCTTGGCAAAGGGCCTGCAATAAAAATGAAAGACGCTTCATTTATTGTTCATGAGAAAGTTAAAAACATTCTTCTTGCCGCGGCAAAGGAAAGCGGAATTCCCTTTCAGCTTGAAGCAGCAAGTTTCGGTGGTACTGATTCGGGTGCAATTCATCTGACAGGCGGTGGAATTCCTGCAGGCACAATTTCCATTCCCACAAGATATATTCACAGCGCAAATGAAGTTGTTTGCCTCGAAGATATTGAGAGTGCCGTTCTTTTTGTCGGTAAAATCATTGAAAAAGAGTTAATTTGACAGGTTTATATATAATATATATAATATATTTAAAATTTATCTTTTTAAGGCAAAATAACTATTTACTTACCGATAATGTTATGTTATAATATATTGCGTGACAGGATGTTTATTTTTCATACATCTTGTGTCACGCGATATTTTTTTGTAGTTTTATTATTAATTTATCATAATGCTTT
This sequence comes from Clostridia bacterium, assembly GCA_045578925.1. Taxonomy (GTDB): domain Bacteria; phylum Bacillota; class Clostridia; order UMGS1883; family UMGS1883; genus UMGS1883. Next base: position 14,986 of record JAZNLD010000152.1, on the reverse strand, counting down.
TAGCATTGATTTTTATCGAAAGAAGGAATACCTATGTACACTAACTCAGAATTCTGGGAAGGTTTCGAAGGCGGAACCTGGACCAAAGAGGTTAATGTAAGAAGTTTTATCAAGCACAATTACACACCTTACGACGGAGATGAAAGTTTCCTTGAATCGCCCACTCAGAACACACTTGATCTTTGGGATCAGGTACTTGAACTCTCAAAGCAGGAACGTGAAGCAGGCGGAGTTCTCGATATGGACACCAGCATCATTTCAACAATCACTTCACATGGTCCTGGATATCTTGACAAGAACAAGGAAACTATCGTTGGTTTCCAGACAGACAAGCCTTTCAAGCGCGCTCTTATGCCCTATGGTGGTATCCGTATGGCTGAAAAAGCTTGTGCTGACAACGGTTATACAATCGACCCTGAAGTTAAGGCGTTTTTCGAAACACACAGAAAGACTCATAACGCAGGCGTATTTGATGTATACACCCCTGAAATGAGAGCTTGTCGTTCAAGCCATATCATCACAGGTCTTCCCGATGCTTACGGTCGTGGTAGAATCATCGGCGACTACAGAAGAGTTGCTCTTTATGGTGTGGACTTCCTTATTAAGGACAAGGCTGAACAGAAAGAAACTACTCGTAGTACAATGTACTCACACATTATCCGTATCAGAGAAGAACTTTCAGAACAGCTCCGTGCTCTTGAAGATCTCAAGAAAATGGCAGCAAGCTATGGTTTTGATATTTCAAAGCCTGCAAAGAACACTAAAGAAGCTATTCAGTGGCTCTACTTTGCTTACCTTGCAGCTGTTAAGGAACAGAACGGTGCGGCAATGTCACTTGGTAGAACTTCTACTTTCCTTGATATTTATGCTGAACGCGACCTTAAGAACGGAACATTCACAGAAAAAGAACTTCAGGAAATGATCGACCATTTCATTATGAAGCTTCGTCTTATAAAGTTTGCTCGTACACCTGAGTACAATGCACTCTTCTCAGGCGATCCTCAGTGGGTTACTGAATCTATCGCAGGTGTTGCAATCGATGGTAGACACATGGTTACAAAGATGAGCTATCGTTACCTTCATACTTTGACAAACCTTGGTCCTGCTCCCGAGCCCAACCTTACAGTTCTTTGGTCAAAGAATCTTCCCACGAACTTCAAGCGCTACTGTGCTAAAGTTTCTATTGAATCATCATCACTTCAGTACGAAAACGATGACGTTATGAGATTTACACATGGCGATGACTACGCTATCGCTTGTTGCGTATCTTCAATGAGAGTTGGTAAGGAAATGCAGTTCTTCGGCGCAAGAGCTAACCTCGCAAAGTGTCTTCTCTACGCTATCAACGGCGGTGTTGACGAAATTTCAGGTAAGCAGATTGCTCCCGAATATACCCCCATCAAATCAGAATACCTTGATTATGATGAAGTTATGCGCAAATACGATCAGATGATGCAGTGGCTTGCAGGTGTTTATGTAAATACGCTTAACATAATCCACTACATGCACGATAAGTACTGCTACGAAAAGATTCAGATGGCTCTTCACGATAAGAATGTTACACGTTGGTTCGCAACAGGTATTGCAGGTCTTTCTGTTGTAGCTGACTCACTTTCTGCTATTAAGTACGCAAAGGTTAAAACTATCCGTAACGAACAGGGTATCGTTACAGATTACGAAGTTGAAGGCGAGTTCCCCAAATATGGTAACGACGATGACCGTGTTGACGAAATTGCATATGATATCGTTCACAGATTCATGAATCACGTAAGAAAAAATCACACATATCGTGACGGTATTCCCACAACATCAATTCTTACAATTACATCTAACGTAGTATATGGTAAGAACACAGGTGCTACTCCTGATGGTCGTAAGAAGGGCGAAGCTTTTGCTCCCGGTGCTAACCCCATGCACAGAAGAGATACTCACGGTGCAGTAGCTTCACTTGCAAGCGTTTCAAAGCTTCCCTTCATTGATGCACAGGATGGTATTTCAAATACATTCTCAATCATTCCCGGTGCGCTTGGTAAAGATGACAGAATCTTCACAGGTGACATCGAAGTAGACCTTGACTGCTCAAACGGAGCTTGCTCCTCTCCTACTCTTTTTGAAGGACTTGACGCAGAATAATCTAAATAATCTAAATAATTAAATTTCTAAGGAGGAACTAATTATGGCAGCAACACAGAATCAAATTGATAACTTGGTAAACCTTCTTGACGGCTACGTTGAAAAAGGTGGTCACCATCTTAATGTAAATGTTTTCACAAAAGAAACACTTCTCGATGCTCAGCAGCATCCGGAAAGATACCCTCAGCTTACAGTAAGAGTAAGTGGTTATGCTGTTAACTTCATTAAGCTTACAAAAGAACAGCAGGATGAAGTTATTTCAAGAACATTCCACAACCAGATCTGATGACGGGGTATATACACTCAATCGAAAGTTTCGGCACAGTTGACGGCCCGGGTATACGGCTTGTTGTCTTTACTCAGGGCTGTCCAATGCGCTGCGCCTATTGTCATAATCCCGACACATGGGAAATCGGTGTTGGTAAAGAAATTACTGTCGAAGAGATTATTAAGCAATATAATAAAAATCGTCCCTTTTACAGCGACGGTGGCATTACTGTTACAGGCGGAGAACCGCTTTTGCAGATTGATTTTCTGACGGAACTTTTCAAAAAAGCTAAAGAAGAGAAAATTCATACTTGTCTTGATACTTCGGGAATAACTTTCAATAACAACCCTGATTACATAAAAAAGCTTTCGGCATTACTTATGTATACTGACCTTGTTATGCTGGATATTAAGCATATCGACAGTGAAAAACATAAAACTCTTACCGGACATTCTAACAATTCAGTTCTTGAATTTGCAAAGTTTCTTGAAAAGAAAGGTATTACTACCTGGATAAGACATATTATTGTAGAGGGTATTACCGACAATGAAGGCGACCTTGTAAGGTTAGGCGAATTTATCGGTTCTCTCTCAAATGTCAAAGCACTTGATGTGCTTCCCTATCATACAATGGGGGTTAATAAGTACAAGGAACTTGGATTGGAATATCCGCTTGGAGACTTGCCTGCTCTTCCGTTTGAAAAAGCAGTTCAGGCAAAAAAGCATATTCTGGACGGTATCAAAAAAACACGAACAGACAAAAAAGAGCAATAGATATATCTATTGCTCTTTTATTGAGGAAAGGTGATTTTTATGAAGCTATCTTTTGCTCCGCTTGAAGGAATCACAGGTTATATATACAGAAACACGCACGCAGAATTTTTTGGCAGTTGCGACGACTACTACACACCTTTTATATCACCGAGTGACAACAGCAAAATCGGAAGAAAAGGCTTTCGTGATATGCTACCTGAAAATAATGATTTAATTAAACCTATCGTTCAGGTTCTGACAAATAACAGCGTTTCATTTTTGAAATTCACAGAAAAACTGAAGGAGTACGGATACAACGAGGTTAATATAAATCTTGGTTGTCCATCCCCTACTGTTGTCAATAAAAAGCGTGGAAGCGGTCTTTTGCACGAAAAGGAACTTCTTGAAAGTTTCCTTGCAGAAATTTTTGAAAAATGCGATATAGCAATTTCAATCAAAACAAGAATTGGTTTTTCTTCTCCTGACGAATTTGACGATCTTTTGAATCTTTATAATAAATACCCCGTTAAACTACTTATAATCCATCCACGATGCAGAGCAGATTTTTACAAGGGCAATGTAAACGCAGAGGCCTTTACACTTGCCTACAAGAACTCTAAAGTCCCTGTTTGCTTTAATGGAAATGTCTTTACAAAGGAAGACTACAATAAGGTGGCAAGTAAATTTCCCGACGTTCACAGCATTATGCTCGGTAGAGGAGCTGTTGCAAACCCCGCACTTTTCAGGGAAATACGCGGCGGAAAAAGAATTACTACTGAAGAAATGCTTGAGTTTACAGAAATCCTGAAAGAAAGATATAACGCTATTTTGTCAACCGATAAATTTACAATGCACAAATTAAAAGAAATCTGGCTCTTTATGATGTGGAATTTCCCAAAGGAAGAAAAAATTTACAAAACTGTAAGAAGAACAGAAAGCCTTTCTGAGCTTATGAGAGCAATACATTCTTTACCACAGTTAGAAATATAAAACATTTGACATACATGCCTTAATTTTGTATAATGAGCTTGTAGGTTAACGATGATTATTACACTTGAAAAGGAGAATTTATATGAAAAAATTACTTTCACTTATTTTAGCTATTTCAATCGTTTTCGCGTTTGCCGCATGCGGTAAGAAGAATTCCGAAGAAACAGCTATCGAGACTGAAAATGAAGTTGTTGAAAACGAAATCGTTGAGGAAAACGAAGCTGAAGTTGAAGACGACGAAAAAGACGAAGAAAATATAAAAGATGAAGAAAAAGAACCTGTAAAAGAAGACGATAAAAAACCTGCTGATGAGACAGAAAAGAAACCCGAAACAAAACCTGAAGAAAAGCCTGAGGTTGAGACAGAAACAAAACCCGAGACAAAGCCTGAAAAAGAACCTGTGACTAAGCCCGAAACCAAACCGGAAGTTAAGCCTGAAACTACCCCAAATAAAAAACCTGTTTCAGATGCATCACCCAGCGATACAATCAAACCAGAGGCAAAGCCTGAAACTAATAAGACAGTAGGCGATACACTCCTTGCGGAATTTAAGAAAGTTGCAAAGGATTCAGCTTCTGCACTTTCAGTTGCTGAAACTCTTATGTCAAATGAAATTATCGCATTTGCAGGCGGAGCAACTCCTGTTGAAGAAGGTTATCTTACCGGTTTTGATAATACTGAAATCAAAGGTTTCAAGGAAGGCGCTATGTTTGCACCAATGATTGGAACTCTCCCCTTTGTTGGCTATGTATTTACTCTTGAAAATGGAGCAAATGCAAACGATTTTATCTCTACTTTGAAAGGTGCTGCAAACCTCAGATGGAACATCTGTACAGAAGCAGACGAAATGGTTACAGGAAGTGCCGGAAACAAGGTATTCTTTGTAATGTCTCCCAAGAGCTTTGAAGAAGAATAATTAAAAGCGGGGTATTCCCCGCTTTTTCTATGCAAAACCTATTATGGATTGAAATGGAGTATTTACTATGCTTTTTTCAAGTATCCCTTTTTTATATTACTTTTTACCTGTTGTAATTCTTTTGTACTTTATTGTACCAAAAGCACTTAAAAATACAGTACTATTGCTATCAAGTCTTATTTTCTATGCGTGGGGTGAACCTCGTTATGTTTTTTTGATGATAGCAACTGTACTTTTCAATTACATCCTTGGCATTTTAATTGAAAAAACAAGGGGCAAAATCCTTTCAAAGTTTTTTGTAACCCTATCAGTTGTGGCATCACTTGCTGTACTTGGATATTTTAAGTATGCAGATTTCTTTATATATAATTTCAACGCATTAACAGGACTTTCCGTTCCTTTTCTGAAAATAGCACTTCCTATCGGTATTAGTTTTTATACCTTCCAAATTTTAAGTTATACTGTTGATGTTTACCGCGGAAGTGTCTCTGCACAGAAAAACCCCATCACGCTTGGTGCATATATTGCGCTTTTTCCACAACTCATTGCAGGTCCGATTGTAAGGTATGTTGATGTTGAAAAACAACTTTCACACCGAAGTCACACTTTTGAAAAGGCAGCTCTTGGCATACGAAGATTTATAATTGGTCTCTCGAAAAAGATAATCCTTGCAAACACTTTAGGTGAGCTTTGTGAGAATTTCCATAACGCTGATGATAAGTCAATCCTTTTCTACTGGCTTTTTGTAATAGCTTATATGCTGCAGATTTATTTTGATTTTTCCGGTTACAGCGATATGGCAATTGGGCTTGGAAGAATTTTCGGATTTGAATTTTGCGAAAATTTCCGTTATCCGTTTATTTCTTCAAGTATAAGCGAATTCTGGCGCAGATGGCATATTTCTCTCGGCTCGTGGTTCCGTGACTATGTTTATATTCCTATGGGGGGAAATCGTGTAGGCAAATTAAGACTGCTTGTAAATATCTTTACGGTATGGTTTCTCACAGGTTTCTGGCACGGCGCTGAATGGAACTTTATAATATGGGGAGTTTACTTTGGAATATTGCTCCTTATTGAAAAGTATTTCCTTACAAAAAAACTTGAAGGGTCAAAAATATTAAGCAGAATTTATGTTTTATTCTTTATCTCAATAAGTTTTGCAATATTTGAAGGAAGCGGAATGAAAGATGCTCTTTCAAATGTGGGCGGAATGTTTGGTGCAGAATCTATCCCCTTTGTTTCAAAAAGCTTTTTGTTTAACCTGAAAAACTTTGGAAGAGTACTTGTTATTTCAATAATTTCCGCAACACCATTATTTAAGAAGTTGAAAGAAAAACTTGAGAAGAATGAAAAAACAAAGATAGTTGTTGATGTTTTGGAAATTCCCGTTCTTTTGCTACTATTGATAGTAGCTACAGCATATCTTGCCGACGGTTCTTTTAACCCGTTCTTATATTTCAGATTTTAATAGGAGTAAAAAAGTATGAATAAAATTAAAAGTATAATAATAACAGTAATTTTCACAGTTTTCGTTTTTTCTGTTTCAGCAACCTGCTATTTTAAATCCGATACAGAGTTTTCTGACAGCGAGCGACGCGAACTTGCAACAAGTCCTGAACTCACAGTTGCAACTGTCGCCAGCGGTGAATTTATGAATGAATTTGAGGCATATACTGCTGACCAGTTTCCTTTGCGTGGCATTATGAGAGGGGTTAAGGCATTCTTCTCTGAAAAGCTTCTCGGCAAATTTGAAAATAATGGTATATTCAAAACCGAAGGCCATCTGTCAAAAATCGATGATAAGGAAAATCCATATATGCTGGATTATGCAGCAAACCTTTTCAAAAAGATAGTTGATACTTACACAACAGGAAAAAATGCCAACATCTATTTTTCTGTAGTTCCCGATAAGAATTATTTCCTGGCTGAAAAGAACGGCTATCCCTCACTTGATTATGATAGTTTTATTTCAAAAATGAAAGAAAAAACATCTCCGATGAAGTATATTGATGTAACAAGCCTTCTTTCACTTGATGATTACTATACAACCGACACGCACTGGAAGCAGGAAAAGATAACCGATATTGCCGAGCATATAGCTTCTCAAATGGGAACTGATGCAAAAGCTATTTATACTGTAAACACTCTTACAGATTCATTCTACGGCGTTTATGCAGGTCAGTATGCACTTCCCGTAAAGCCTGACAGCATACGCTACCTTACAAACAAAACACTTGATAACTGCGTTGTCACATACTATGATACAGGTTCTCCAAAAGTCGGTGATATGTACAATATGAAAAAGGCGCAGGGGAAAGATCCGTATGAAATGTTCCTTTCAGGCAGTTCTCCACTTGTTACAATTGAAAACCCTGCTGCGAAGACCGATAAAGAGCTTGTAATGTTCCGCGATTCATTCGGTGGCAGCCTTGCACCGCTTCTTGCGGAAGGATATAAGAAAATCACAGTTGTAGATGTAAGATATATTCAAAGCAGTTTTGTAGGCAATTTCGTTGATTTTACAAATTGTGATGTATTGTTCATTTACAGCACAGCGCTGCTCAATAACAGTCTTGCAATGAAATAAAAGAAGCGTGATGCTTCACCCTTTTCGCGTTCCAACTAAAATTCAATCCAACAAATGTTACTCGCGAAAAAACGTGCAATTTCCTATAGATAAAAAAGTAGCAACAGCTTTTAATCTGTTGCTACTTTTTTTGAATTATTCAGTATAGAAAGTGTAGTCGTAGATATTTTCAATCAGATCGTAGCTTGCAGAAGAGAAATCCCAACCGAAATATTCCGTAAAGAACTCTTTACTTACATAAGTTGTACCATCTGAAATAAATACCTTTGATGTAGTTTTCTCAACATCGTCAAAATAAACCTTATCACTACCGTTTATAAGTTTTATCGTCTTGAATTCAGGGAAAAATTCGCTTGTTGCTGTAATAACACCATTTTCAAAACCTATTGTCACACTTTCCTCATAGGCACTTTCAAGAGTATCACGAAGAGGAACAAAGATTTCGCCGTCAATTACCGGAAGCTTATCTGTCTGTCCCCATACATAAAAGTAGGGATATGACGGGGTGTATTCCTCATAATCTTCATAAGAATTCATTTCTTCTTCAATCATTTCTGCAAGAGAAATTGAATTTTCCTTTGTGAGAGTCGGGAATTCAACCTTTGTATTACCTACTTCAGAAATAACATTTTCTGATTTTACTGTAAAATCAAGTTTTCCGCTTGATTCGAAGTCCCATACTTCACCTGTAAGTGCAGTATAAATTCCTGAAATATCTATGCTTATATCTGCGTTAGTCATGATTTTTGTAGTATCACCATTTACTGTATATTCCATTGTGATACCGTCTTTTCCAAGAATCTGAATCGCTTCAAAATCAAAAATAGCGATTTCCTCTTCCATAGAAGCTATTTCTTCCTCTGACAAGTAGGGCTTTAATAGAGTCATTGAATATTCGAAGATTTCCTTTAAGATATTCGCAAGACCTTTATTGTCGATTTTAACTGTTGCACCTGTAAGCGAAATTTTTACATCGGCATATTTCTCAAAGAGAGATTTTGTAAATGCCTTTGTTTCCTCACTATTGCCCTGCTTAATTGCTTCAAGCATTGTTGATATAACAAGCTCTTTTTCTTCGCCTTCGGGCAACATATCAAACATCTCAAAAATATCCATTTCTACATACTTGTCCAAAAAAGGAAGTGCAATAATCAACTTATAAGAAAGATTCTTCTCATCGGTAAAGTCATAATCTGCCCACAAGCCGATTTTTGAAGCTACATCAACTTTAAGGTTTCTATTCAACTCAATTGAATTGAAGTCGTCCATAACCATAGAAACCTGCGCCTTCATTAAATCAGCACTTGTGTCAGCCTTTACTACAAATTTAGTTTCTGAAGAAGCGGCTGTTTCAAATAACTTTTCATAATTTGTAAAATACTCCATTTCTTCAGCTCCGTCGGGATCACATTCCTTCAAAAGAGCCACGAATTCTTTTGGATTATCAAAAGTTACGGTTGTTACACTTTCCTGCGTGTAGTTATTCATGTCCTCAAACATCAAATCTACCTGCGCACCTGCAGAAAGAGGTGTAAGCATCATTACCACTGCAAGGAAAATAGAAATAACTGCGTTTCCAACCATCATCATACTCATCATCCTTTCTTTTGTTATATATAAATTATAACAGTTTCACATAGTGTTGTCAATCAGCGTCTTTTTCAAGCTGGGCGAACTTTTCAGCCATAGTTGGATTCCCCTTTGTAAGACGCTTTATTGTAAGGTCTTCCGCTTTATTATTGGCAAGGCGAAGATTGTTTTCAGAGGATATAAGTGCATCTTTTGTTTTTTGAAGATGATCAATCGTTTTATCAATCTCGTCAATTGCCTTCTGGAATTTCTCACTTGCAAGACGGAAATTACGAGCAAACTTGTCCTTGAAATCGTTAATGTCTTCTTCAAAATGGGTAATGTCAATATTCTGATTACGCATTACCTCAAGCTCGCGTTTATATGTAAGTGAATTGAGCGCAGCGTTACGAAGAAGTGTTATTATCGGTATAAAGAACTGCGGTCTTACAACATACATTTTAGGATATTTATAAGAAACATCTACGATGCCTGTATTATAAAACTCATTTTCCGCCTCAAGCATTGATACAAGCACTGCATACTCACAATTTTTTTCACGTCGGTCCTTGTCGAGCTCCTTTAAAAAGTCCTCGTTTTTATGTTTTGTCGCAGTGGTATCCATTTCATTTTTCATTTCAAACATAATCGAAATGAATTCCGTTCCTTCTTCCGATGATTCTCTGAATATGAAATCTCCCTTGCTCCCCGTCTTTGCATCGTTATCTTTCTCGAAGTATGCATTAGGGAATGCAGTCGCTCTTAATTTATTGAATTCAATTTCACAATGTTGTTCAAGGCTTTCTCCCACCATTTTTGTAGACTGACGTGTTTTGAAATCCTTATAATATGCAATTTCCTCTTCTTTAAGCTTTAATTCCTGCGCGTGTTTTTCAATTGCTGATTTTTCTTTTAGCTCAAATTCGCTATCTTTGAGCACAATTTTATTTTCAAGCTCAAGAATTTTTGTTTCTTTCTCCTGAACAGCATTTTTCACCGCAAGGTCTGTACTCTTACGATTAAGTTCAAGTTCACCTTTAAGGCGCGCTATTTCCAGGTCTTTTTCAGCAATTTGTCTGTCTTTATCAGCTTCTGCCTTGGTAACGGCAAGCTTTATTGCAGAATCCTTGTCGCTTTTATGTGCATTTTCGCGCTCCTGAACTTCTTTTTCAAATTCCTTATCACGAACCTGCTTTACTATTGCGGCGTAGCCTGATTCATCAACCTGAAAAACCTCTCCACACTTGGGGCATTTAATTTCCTGCATAATTTACTCTCCTTTTATCTGCCAAGAGATGTGTAAATTGCGTTTCTGAGTCTTGGCTGATAGAATTCTTCTCTTGGATTATGACAATGTTGAACATAAAAAACTGAAAGATTAAGTTTTGGGTCAACAATTGCTGTTGCACCTGCTGCCCCACCCCATCCGAATTCTCCGAGGTTTCCGATAGAGCCTGCCTTTGCACGGTCCACAAGTGTTCTTACTCCATATCCGTAACCATAGCCGGCAAGTTGTCTCCAGTTAAGGTATTCAAGTTGCTTTTGATTAAGCGTATTCGTGCGCATAAGTTCAACAGTATTTTCTGTTAAAACCCTCTCACCCGTTGCACCTTTACCAAGGTTTGCAAGAGCTTCAAGAAGCTTTAAATAGTCAGAAACAGTAGTTGTTATGCCTGCGCCGCCACTATCAAATTCATCACCAAGAACGTGGGCACACTCTTTACCTATATTGACAAATGTACCATCGTTGCTTCTTCCGTATTTCTGAGCTTCCACAATATCAAAATCGCCATCCTGACCTTCAGGAACAAATTTATATTGTGATGCCATCTGTGATTTGATTTTCTCGTCTGTATGGTATACTGCCTTATCCATACCAAGTGGCTCAAAGATATTTTCCTTTACATACTGACGGAAGGGTTTTCCTTCAATGATAGTAATAAGTCCTGCAAGGATATCGTGAGCCATACTATAGCGCCACTTCTCGCCCGGGTCATAAAGAAGAGGCTCGTCAGCCATACAACGCGCGAAAACATCTGTGTTCATTTTACCGTCTGTAAGTTTTCGAGCTTTTTCAGCAGCATCAGTTTTGAAGTTATATCCGAAACCTGCTGTCATTGTGATAAGATTACCTATTGTGATTGGGTTCTTCGCCTCACGAACAGTTCCGTCCGCATCCTTTACACACATTGTCTTGTATTCAGGAATATAGTCGTAAAGCGGATCTGTTACAAGGATTTTGCTCTTTTCAAGAAGCTGAAGTACCGCCGTCATAGTAGTTATTTTGGAACAGGAGAAAATGTTGAAATATTCATCACCCGTAAGTTCTTTTTTTGTTTCAAGGTCTGCGTAACCTTTTGCATATTTAAAAACGGTCTCGTTACCTATTTTTACCTCAATGGCGTTTCCCGGTGTTCGGGTCTCCGCCATCATATCCATAAAGTTTTTCAAATACTGAAAATCCATAACTATCGCTCCTATCTGGAATAATTTATTGTTTTAGTCAGAATTTCATTTATTCGCATAGGAACAAATGAGGTCGCACACTACTTGTGCGGATTTAATCAAATCATCAATATATAATTCTTCGTTTACCAAATTATTATTGGAATATCCCGTTGCAAGGCCAACGCTTTTTATTCTCTGCTTGTTAAATATGAAACTCATTATAAGATTTCTGTTAATTCTATTTTAACATACCAAATTCCTTTTTTCAATCTGTTAGACGCAAAAAGAATCCGGGATTTTAGCCCCGGATTCTTTTTTTATCAAAGTAAAATTTTAAACTTTGTTCCTTTGCCGAGCGAGCTTTCAACATCGATAGATCCGCCGTGAAGTTCGATTATGCTTTTCACCATGGAAAGTCCTAATCCGCTGCTTCCGTACTCATCATTACGAACATCGTCAACTCGGTAAAAACGGGTCCATATTTTGTCAATATGTTCCTCGGATATTCCTTTGCCGTTGTCTGAAACAATGATTTGCGTTCTGTTACCTATCTTTGAGGCAGTAACTTTAACCTCACCCGATTCATTACTGTACTTTACACCATTATTCACAAGATTTGTTATGGCACTCAGAAGCAGCGCCTCATCAGCCTCTACAATCGTTCCTTCGGGCACTTCTGATGAAACGCTTACCGACTTTTGCGATGCGATATTCTGCACGCCTTCTATTGCTATATCGACAATTACGCCAAGGTCTACCTTTTCCTTGTTGAACTTCTGTCTGTGCTGATCTATTCTTGCAAGAAGCAAAAGACTTGAAACGAGCCCTGAAATCTGTTTGGATTTATCTACAATCGTTTGTGCAAGTTCTTTTTCCTTTTCATCCTTTGCTATATCCAGCAAATACTCACCTTGTGCAAGAATAACGCTTATCGGAGTCCTGAGTTCGTGCGAAGCATCTGATGTAAACTGTTTTTCCTGCATAACAAGATTTTCAATCTTGTCAAGCATCTTGTTAAGAGTAACCGACAGATGGTGCAACTCGTCTTCCGTAGCATTGGGTCCTATTTCAATTCTTCTTGTAATATCCTTCTGATGCGAAATATCGTTTGCAGTTCTTACAATGTTATTTACAGGGCTGAAGGCTCTTTTAGTAATGTAATATCCACCCAAAGCAGTCAGAAGCAGAATTATAGGTATCAGAATAAGCATGACCACCATTGCCGAGCGACCTAAAAGGATTGTAGAATTAAGAGATTCTACACCTCGTATCCAGAAACCTCCACGAATTCCGGGCGGTGCAGGAGTTCGTGTATCGTAAACAATATATTCCTTTCCACCGACGCTTTCCCTTCTTGGAATCCCCTCTTTAAAAGGAATATTTACAACATCATAGCTATACTGTCCAACAATATATTTACCGTTTGCTTCATAGATTGATACATTTTTGAATTCTTCATTGCTGTTAACAAGATCAAAAACCTCAAATTGTCTTTTTGTAAGTTTCTCCACAACATGCGTTACCTGTAAAATTACATCCTTTTCCACGCTGTCTATTGAAAACTAATAAGAAAGACCGCCAATCAGTGAGATAACCACAAAAACGAGGACAAACATCAGCGATGTGTACCAAATAGTTATTCTTGTTTTTATAGAAGTGATTCTTTTCATTTTCAATCTTCCTTTATAACATATCCTACATTTTTTATTGTATGAAGCAGTTTCTTATCAAAATTGCCGTCAATTTTCTTGCGCAGATGATGTATATACACTTTTATAACATCACTTGAAACTTCATAGTCGTAGCTCCAGATATTCTCTTCTATCTTCTCTTTTGACAGTATAACACCTTTGTTGCGAACAAGGTACTCAAGTACGGCGTATTCCTTTGAAGAAAGCTCTATCAAACTGCTACCGCGTTTTACTGTTCTTGTTGTTGTATCTACACTCAAATCCGCAATCTCAAGTATATTTCCTGTGACATTTTCTTTCACGCGGAGTATTGCTCTTATTCTGGCACAAAGCACCTCAAATGAAAATGGTTTTGTAAGATAATCGTTTGCACCCATATCAAGTCCTGCTATTATGTCTTCATCGGAATCTTTTGCCGTAAGCATCAGAACAGGAGTCAGAATTTTCTTTTCACGAATGCTTTTCAAAACCTCAAACCCGTTAAGTTTCGGCATCATTACATCAAGAATTATTCCATCATATCTGGTGTTCTCTATGTAATATAGAGCATCCTCTCCATCAAAACAGTTATCTACAGTATACCCTACTTTTGTAAGTCGTTCGGTAAGAGTTTTATTAAGAGTTTTCTCGTCTTCTGCAACTAAAAGTCTCATACATATCACCTGCCTTATCTATGTAAGAAGACGGCTTCACCATAAAAAGCAAAACCGTCTGATAGTTACTGCATACCTTGCCATCTTCCGCCACCAAAGGCGTTACCACCGGCACTTGGAGTTCCCAAAGAAGTAATTTGCTGTGCAATTTCGGTTTCAAAAACCTCTTCGCCTATTGTGATTGCATACTTTTCACCGAGTTTTATATCTGATGATGCAATCAGAATAGTCTTGAAATTACCTTCGGGTGCATATTCATATACAACATTTCCGTTTTCGTCTGATACTACAATCTGCTCTTTCGCAGTATGCTGATTTTCACAATAAATAATGATAGCGTTCTGTGAAAGGGTCAGACTCTTCTCATTACCGTTGCTTGATGCAAGGATAATATTTGCATTTTCACTTATTACGATTTGTCCGTCAGCATCAAGAACACCAAAATTCCCTGAAAATGAACCTGTAGGATTTGCAGCCATAATTGTTCCGCTGTTTATCACCATATTTCCATTGGCATCAATGCAGTCATCATTTCCACAAAGTTCAAGATAACCGCCATTTATTATAAGGCATTCTTTCTTGTTTCTTCTCATTCCACCCATATTGCCACCCGACATAGCAGGAGGGATTGTCCATTCAGGATTGAATTCCCATTTTGGTGCATTTTCAGTTGGCGGGGGAATCTGATCATCTTCCGTAGGTGCAACGGGAGGCTTGAACTCTCCATTTTCAGCCCACTTCGGTCTTGTAGTCTGCCACTGTGGGTTTCTATTTGCACCGGGGACACGCTCGCCTGCAGGTATTTTTTCAGCGCCTGTGGAATTTTCACGATTAGTATTTCCACCAAAGTTTACGCCCGGCATCATCATACCGTTGCTTCCACCGGTTGCATTTATTGCATCATCTGTTGAAACTACACGTATGTTACCGTTATTGATAGTCATAATATTTTTGCTTTCAATACCTTCTGTAGATTTTG